>CAZMWO010000567.1:0-2664 GCA_964569565.1 uncultured bacterium
CGCCTCTGGCGAGTTCGGGCAATGATGAGGGATTTTCGAAAAGGTCTTCGGGAGTTATAAAAGGTGCCAGCATGACGATGCCGCGAACTTTTTCAGGGTAGCGCAAGGCGACCTTGCAGGCAATGTAGCAGCCGAGCGAATAGCCGACAAGAACTGCTCTGCCGCCGCATTTTTCATCGATAAGGCCGGCATAGATCTCAGTGTCGAGCCAGGGATCATTGTCATCATTTATCAGCTCTTCGCTGGACATGTGACCGGGCCGGTCAGGCATGTGAAAGCGATATTTTCCGGCATCGAATCCATCCAGCAGAGAAGAAAAATCTTTGCGGCTGCCGGGATTGCCATGCAGAAAAAGCACGCTTTCGCCTTTTCCAGCCTCTGACAGCGAAATTCTGGTCTCATTGATCTCTAAGGCCGTAGTCTGTTCGATAGCACCCATGATTTACCTCTGGCTTGATTTTCAACCATATTAACACAGGTAACCTGAATGACTATACTGTTCTTTTTTATTGCCCGCCGGATTCTCTTAAATGAATTGATTCTGCAAAGTGCAAAGTTTGCCGGGGGATTTGAAATTTTTTACGGTACTGTTATAATTAAGTTGGCTGGTGGGTACTTTGTACCGCTGGGGCACCCCCCCAACCGCGGGACAAAGTGGGAGGTTGAGTGAGTCAGAGAAAGATGTACAGCCATATATAGGGCTGAAACTGGTTGTAAAATCAGACCTGAGGCATGTGTCTCAGTTTTTTTTTGCGCGTTTTACGGGAATTGACTTAATTTTAGAGCAATTCGACTCTGAACATGCATGATTCAGGGGCGCAGGGCGATTTTAATATGGCGAATCTTCTGCAGGTCTTGCATTCTGGCTGAAGGGCGTGTTTTGAACCTTTTTCCTGTTTCATTTTAGCCTCCTCAAAATAGATTCTACTATTATTATCGGCACTCTTTCTCTTAGTCTTCAATGTTTACCACCTTAAAAAAGATTGCGCGCCGAGTATATATTAAAAGCAGTCTGATTTCCAGACTGTTTTTCTCTTCATCGGTATCGGGTCTCGGTATCGCTATCGTTCTTCTCTTCTTGGCTGCGCGACTTAGTGCGAGCCTTTGATACCGATTACGATACCGATTACGATTACGATTACGAGAACGAGAAGAGAGGGCTAGACGTGTTCGCGGGTTTCGTGGAACTCGATTTCGGGCCACTCTTTGATGATGTAGTTGAGACGCCACTTGTCGGGCGCCATAAAAGTGAGGGCCTCAGCCGTGTCATAAGCGAGGCTGGGCTTATAGCGTCTGACAAATTCGTCGAGTTTTTTCTCGTCACAGCTGGTTATCCAGCGGGCTGTCGAACAGTCGACGCTTTCGTATACTGCGTCTACAGAGTATTCTTCCTTGAGGCGAGACATGGTAACATCGAATTGCAGAACACCGACGGCGCCGAGGATATACTCGTTACCGATCAGTGGCCGGAAAACCTGAACTGCGCCCTCTTCAGACAATTGCAGCAAACCTTTTTGCAGTTGCTTCAGCTTTAAAGGGTTTTTGAGAATGACACGCTTGAAAATCTCGGGTGAAAAATTGGGAATCCCCGTGAATTTAAGAGGTTCTTTAATGGTAAAAGTATCGCCGATCTTGATAGTGCCACGGTTATGAATTCCGATTATATCACCAGGGTATGCTTCTTCTATGTTCTGGCGGTCCTGGGCCATGAAAATCGTAGCGTTGGCCAGGGTAATTTCTTTGCCGAGACGATGATGCATGACTTTCATGCCGCGCGTGAACTTGCCGGAGCAGATGCGAACGAAGGCGATGCGGTCGCGATGGGCCGGGTCCATGTTGGCCTGAATTTTGAAGGCAAAGCCGCTGAAATCAGGCTCATAGGGGGACACTACGCGGGTTTCGGTCGGACGCGGAGTTGGTGGCGGCGAAAGTTCGACAAATGCATCGAGCAGTTCCTGTACACCGAAATTGTTGAGGGCGCTGCCAAAAAACACCGGAGTCTGATTGCCACGCAGATAATGTTCATGATCGAAAGGAGCGGCCGCGCCCTGCAGCAATTCGAGATCGTCGCGCAGCTCACGGGCCTGAAAGCCAAGCAGATCATCCAGGCGACTGTCGGCAACGTCATCTATTATCAGTGTATCCTGTGGGCGCCGGGCTTCACCGGCCCGAAAAAGAACCAGCTGTTTCTTATACATGTTATAGACACCGCGAAATGTCTTGCCCATGCCGATAGGCCATGACATCGGCGCGCACTCGATCTGAAGCTTGTCTTCGATTTCCTGTAGCAGGTCAAGCGGCATGCGGCCTTCGCGGTCAAGCTTGTTGATAAAGGTCATGATCGGCGTGTTACGCATGCGGCAGATGGTCATGAGCTTCTCGGTCTGGGTTTCGACGCCCTTCACGCTGTCGATGACCATAAGCGCGCTGTCGACCGCGGTCAAAACACGATAGGTGTCTTCAGAGAAGTCCTGGTGGCCCGGGGTGTCGAGCAGGTTGATCTCGTGGTCAGCATAGTCGAACTTCATCACTGAAGTGGTGACCGAAATACCGCGTTCCTGCTCGATTTTCATCCAGTCGCTGGTAGCATGGCGGTCGGCCTTGCGGGCCTTGATGGCTCCGGCCATCTGAATGGCGCCGCCGAAGAGCAGAAGTTTTTCGGTA
>CAZMWO010000568.1:0-954 GCA_964569565.1 uncultured bacterium
GACGTAATCCGCAAGATCCGCGGCAACAAGATTTCGATGATCTTTCAGGAACCGATGACCAGTCTTAATCCGGTCTTCACCATTGGCGACCAGGTCGCCGAGTCGCTGGTTCATCACAAAGGCCTGAATCTGAAAGAAGCACGTGACCACGCTGTTAAAATGCTCGAACTCGTTGGTATACCTTCGGCCCGCGAGCGCATCGATGAATATCCGCACCAGTTCTCAGGCGGAATGCGCCAGCGCGTAATGATCGCCATGGCGCTGTCATGCGATCCTTCGCTGCTGATCGCTGACGAGCCGACGACTGCGCTCGATGTGACGATTCAGGCGCAGATTCTCGAGCTGATGCTCGAAGTCAAGGCAAAAACCTCGAACGCCGCGATACTGCTGATCACGCATGATATGGCGGTCATCGCCGAGACCTGTCACCGTGTCGTCGTCATGTATTGCGGACGCATTCAGGAAATCGCCGATGTCAAAACGATCTTTCACTCGCCGCAGCACCCATACACCCAGGGACTGCTGGCCTCGCTGCCAAAACCAGGTCAGAAAGTCAAGCGCTTGAGCACGATCGAAGGTATGGTACCTTCGCTGTTCAACCTGCCGAAGGGCTGCAGTTTCTGTACAAGATGCAGCCAGAAACTCGCACAGTGCGAAACCGTGCCGCCGGAAATGGTCGAAACCGCGCCCGGGCATTTTGTCAGATGCCACCTGGCCAAACCCATGAAGAGCGCCTGACATGGAGAACAACATGACAGAAAAAAAGAAAACTGAAACCCTTTTGGAAGTAGTCGATCTCAAAATGTATTTTCCGGTTTACGGTGGGGTTTTTCGCAGTCATGTCGCTGATGTAAAAGCGATAGACGGCGTCAATTTCACCCTCCGGGAGGGCGAAACCCTTGGCCTGGTTGGCGAATCAGGCTGCGGCAAGTCAACTACCGGCAAATGCATAAT
>CAZMWO010000568.1:974-2664 GCA_964569565.1 uncultured bacterium
CGCCAGAGGCTATCGCATTACACCTGAAAAACCGGCACCGGTCAATCTTGCCAGACTCAACAACGATAAGATGAGACCTTATCGTTCAGAGATTCAGATGATCTTTCAGGATCCCTATGCTTCACTGAATCCGCGTATGACGGTCAGCGACATCATCATGGAACCCCTGAGCATCCACATGCCCGAACTGAGCAAGTCACAGATGCTCGAAAAAGTCGGCTGGCTCATGGAAAAGGTTGGCCTCTCGGCCGAACAGGCAACGCGTTACCCGCACGAATTCTCGGGTGGCCAGCGCCAACGCATCGGCATTGCCCGCGCCCTCGCAACCAACCCGCGCCTGGTTATCGCTGATGAACCGGTTTCGGCGCTCGACGTTTCGATTCAGGCCCAGGTTATCAACCTGATGCAGGATCTGCAGGAAGAATTCGGCCTGACCTACATCTTCATCGCTCACGATCTTGCGGTCGTCGAGCACATTTCAGACCGTATCGCGGTCATGTATCTCGGCAATATCGTTGAACTCGCCGATGCCGAAATCCTGTTCAAAAATCCGCTGCATCCCTATACGCGCGCGCTCATGTCGGCAATTCCGCACCCCGACCCGAACGTCAAAAAAGAAAAACGTATCGTACTGCAGGGTGACGTGCCAAGCCCGATGAAAAAGCCTTCCGGCTGCGGTTTCAGAACCCGCTGCCCGATTGCCCGCAATGACTGTGCGATAGACGTGCCGCCAATGCTCGAAGTTGCGCCTGAACACTTCGTCGCCTGCCCATATTACGCAACTCAGGACAAGAACTGACGTTTGATTTTGTCAAACCTCTGCAACAGGTGTTATACTTGAGGCAGTTCATCAGAATTGTCATGCGGGATGGAGAAGACAATGAAAAAGTTCAGATCGATCGTTCTGCTGGTTTTGCTATGCGCTGTTGCTGCCGGGGTTTGTGCCCAGGTGCCGGCAGCCGGAACGCATGAGGACAACGAGTATCTGATCTATGTACCGGAAGGCCTGACAGAAGGCGCCAGATACCCGCTCATAGTGGGTTTTTCGCCGTCAGCAAATGCCCATGACACATTAGACACCTGGAAGGGGCACGCTGATAAGCATTTGTGCGTGATTCTGGCTTCTAAAATAGTTAAAAACGGCATGGATATTTCGCGCTATCTGGTCAGGCTGAGCAAGCTGATTCACGAAAAAGTCGCCAATGAATACCCGATCATGCCCGACCGCATAATCGCAGTCGGCACTTCAGGTGGCGGCATGGCTTCGCATCTGTTTTCGTTTTTTCATGCAGATACCGTCGCAGCAGTGATTACAAGCGTCGGCTACATTCACGAGAACAGCCTCAAACAGAAAGATGTCTACCCACACGACAAGGTCTGCGCCTTTCTCACCAGCCCGACCGACTTCAATTACAAGCTGATGAAAGAAGACCGCAAGTTTCTGAAAAGTCTCGACTGGCGCGTAAAATGGTATGAATTCGAAGGCGGCCACCGCACCGCCCCCGAAGAAATCCGCGAAGAAGCCCTGACCTGGGTTCTCGAACAACTCAACGCCAGCTGAAACGTTACCCGATGCTGTAGTCCTCTGTCACACATGACTTCAATAATTCAATCCGAGAGACTCCGCTTATGCGGGCTCTCGGCGTGATCTCATTCGCTCCACTCTCACCAGTCGAAAGTCTCTCTTAAT
>CAZMWO010000569.1:0-2654 GCA_964569565.1 uncultured bacterium
CAGCAGCAAAGCCATAAAACTAAGTTTTAAACCCGAAGGGCAAAGCAAGACTTTCTCTGCCGAGTCCTGGGTGGTCGATAGCGCAACGCACCAGACCACGCTCGAACTGCCGGCCGGCTCAGAAGATCTCGAGTTCGACGGCAAGGTGTTGTATGTCGGCTTCGAAGGCGCATCGCCGAATTATCGCGGCAAATGGACCAAACTGAACCCCTTTCTCAAAATCGAAGACCGCTTTTACCTGATTTCGCCGCGCCAGATCAAAGAGCTCGGCCTGTAAATCGCTCATTGTCAGAACAGTTCAAGTGTCATACTCAAGAGTTTGTGCAATAATTGCAGTCTTGATAAATCTTGCGGAGTTATCTTAATCTTTTTCTATGCCTGAATTACCTGAAGTGAACACGCTGGCAGTGGCGCTCGCCAAACAACTCATCGACGACAGCATCAGCGTCTGGCAAAGAATATCGCCGAAACTGCGCCAACCGATACCTGACGCCGTCGGGGCGATGCCGGTGACCGGCCGCAGAATCAAAGAGGTCAGGCGCGTAGCCAAAAACATATTCCTCGACTTTGGTGGCCGCCACTTTTTAAAGATTCATCTTGGCATGACCGGTTATTTCTTTCTTACGGCAAAGAAGCCGCCGCAGCTCAAACACGCTCACCTGCAACTGCAGCTGGCATCGGGGCGAACGCTGACCTTCTGCGATCCGCGCCGCTTCGGTTCTATAGAGATCACCGGTCTGCCGGCTGACAGAGTCGTCGAACCATTTGCCGGCGTTCTGACACCTGCTTATCTTAAAGACGTCTGCGCCGGCCGCGCATGCAGCATCAAGGCACTGATCATGGACCAACAGATAATTGCCGGGCTTGGCAACATTTATGCGGCCGAGTCTCTTTTTAAAGCCGGTATCAGACCCGATCGGCCGGCCGGGTCGCTCAAGCCGGGCGAACTTAAAAAGCTTTGTTCCGCCTGTATTGCGGTGATCGAGGCCGCAGTAAAGGCCGGTATCGACAGTCTTGGCGGGCAACCTGAAATCGATGACCAGACCACACATTTTGACATCGAGACTCTGGTTTATGACCGTCAGAACGAGGTCTGTCCGAAATGCCACAAATGCCGTATAGAGATGGTTCGCATCAGCGGCCGCAGTTCGTGCTTCTGCCCAACCTGCCAGAAATAACCGCTAAAAGGTCACGCGCGTTTCAAAGGTTGCCGTATTGTTCTTTGAGAACTGGCCAACCGGGCCAAGCGACTCGGCACCCTTGCCATTGGCCTGATAGCCGAGTACAAAGGTCAGATAATCTGACTGCACCAGCAACATTTTGGGGTTCAAAACATATTCGCCGGTCGTGAAATTGACCAGTGAATTGAACTCGATCTGCAGGCGATCCTGACGAAAATTCTGGCGCATCTGCAGAGAACCGAGATACTCTGTCTGTTCTAGCTGCAGCGGTGTGGCATGAAGCAGGTCGGGCACATACGAAACCATGCCCTGCACGTTGATATAAAAATTCTGCGGCAGGTTGCGGTCGCTGCCGACAAGCATGCCAATATGGTCGCTGACGAACTTCTGGCCGATTATGCCATTCTCAAAAGCCGACCAGGTGCGGTCACGGCTCCAGGCAAGTTCATAGCGCAGCAGCAGGTCGCTGGTAACCGTGACATTACCGTTAACGGCGAAGGTTTCATCGAGCGGGTAGCTGCCATTGAACACGCCGGGGCGGTCCTGGCTGATCACCGGCAGGCGCTCATGCATGCGCAGGTAATGAAAACGCATTTCGAGCTTCGGCAACGTCATGGCGAATTCAAGATGGAACTGGGGGTTGAAAGACTCGTCATCGGCGGCATTGTAAGTCGCGCCGTTGAACAGCAGTTCTTTGGCGATCGTTTTGTGAATGGCGTAGGCCCAGTGGCTGAAAATCGACGGAAACTCGCTGGCCATGAAATATGGCAGATAATGTCCGGAAAATCGCAGCTTTTTGTTGATATACCAGGTTGCGCGCACTCCGGGCACTTCTTTTTTATCGCGGTCATAATCGTTGGCCAGACCGTTATGGAAATAGCGCGAGTTGATCTTGTCGACGAACGAAAATTTGTCGCCACTGCCGATGTTTTCGATCAGCATGCCAAGCTTGTAATCGAAGTCACCGGCCTTGAAGAAGTAGTAGTTTTCGCCGGGATAGACTTTCCATTTTTTGTTGTTGTCTTCGGTGTAGTGGTTGAAATTGACGCCGGCAACTATCTTCCGCTGTTTATCGAGCTCGCGCTCGAAGTTGAGGCGACCCTGATCGAACGAAGAAAACTCGTTATACTGCCAGTTCCACCAGCCCGAGATGAACGGACGCTTTATTACCGGCCCGGATGTTGTCGCTTCACTGCCCCAGTCGCCCCAGTCATCAGCCGGACAGCGGCCCGCAAAAACCAGCAAAAGCACAACAGCCAGAGCTGGCAAAAGCCCAGCCCGGCGCACAAACCTGCTCATAGGCAGGTTTCGGCAGTATTGCAGAATTCGGTCGATCTGCCGGCCTCCTGATTGTCTCTAATAACTCTATCGACAAATAGCCACCCCAACTGAACTTATTACTTGAGTATTAACAGCGGGATCTGAATTTCTTGAATCCTGCAAACAAAATCAGTACCGGGTCTATATTACATA
>CAZMWO010000570.1:0-2654 GCA_964569565.1 uncultured bacterium
GACCGGATTGAAATAGGTGCCGAATATTGATTCGTTGAAGTTTCGCAACATGCGCAGTTCGACGGCCGAAAGCACCTGATCTGTCGCCTGATTCTGAGTGCGTGCGGTAATCGCTTTCAATATGGTTCTGGCTGCCCATTGCCCGGGTTTGGGATAATCGGCGAATTTTTCGTTGTCATGAAATAACTGTATGTCAGAAAAGTCCTGATCACCTGAGATGACACTGATCAGTCGCAGGCCTTTTATTTCAGAAAATTGCCTGCACAGCTGCTGGTGAACTTCGCGGGCAGAAATTAGCTGCGAAGTCAGATTGGAATGTCTTGGCGGCAGACCTGCCGCGGTTTCAGCCTTTTTTATGCAGGTTTTGAAATATGCCTCGGCACTGAACAAGCGCAACAGGCTGTCCATGCTGTCGAACATTCTGTCGCTGACAGAGTTTTTCAACTGTTCTTTGTGGTTGAATTCGCTGCTGCTGAGCAGAGTGAGAATCGCCAGAGAAGGCAGACCTATCGCCAGCAGCCAGAAAAGCAGAAGATAACCGATGCCGGGTATCTGCGGCGCCAGCTTCCTGAACTGGCGTTCAGAAAGGCTATCTGTCATTTCTCTTCTCGATAAGATTGCGTGTCGGCATTGTCATCGTGCGTACTTCGGCCGGAAGTGCACGCTTGGCCGGGTTTGAACCTTCGATTTCGAAACGGTTACGCAGCAGTTGTGACACTTCGTGACTGGTAGCGAGATCAGCTGCCACTTTGCCCTGCAGGTTTTTTACGGCAAAATCGGCACCGTTGGTGAGCAGCGCTTGCAGGATGGCGAAATTGTTCGCCTTCGCGGCCAGATGCAGCGCGGTGTTGCCCCTGATGTCTTCCTGGTTTACGTCACAACCATTGGCTATGAGTGTCGGAAAAATGACTTCGTTGGAATTTTCGGCGGCGACATGCATCATGCCACGTGCAAAATTGTTTACGGCAAAAATGTCTGCACCTTTCTCGATCATTTCAGCAACCATATCATTGTCACAACTGGCTACTGCGTAATGCAGAGCGCTGTTGCCGCCGGTGTCGAGATGATCGAGTTTAATGCCGCGCTTCATCAGACTGCGGCTGACATCCTTGTATCCCAGCTCGAGAGAATACATCAGGGCATTTTTGCTGTTGGAGTCGGTATCGTTCAGTTTTCTGGTGTATTCAGCCAGATAAAGGGCCGCGGCTGCTTTGCGGTTGGCAATCGCGACTATCAGAATAGGGGTTCCGGCTGAGTTGGTAATGTCAAGTTCGATCATCTGGTTGTTCAGCTCTGCCAGAACTTCTGGCGAATCGTCCCGCACTGCCTGCATTGCCGGGTGTTCGCCCGACATCGCGATGATATCGTTTTCACTCAGGAATGGCCAGCCATCTTTCAGATCATAATGCTCTATCAGAAAACCTTTGTTGAATGGCGCATTACGACTTGCGAGGTAGCTGACGATCTGAGGGAATTTGCCAAAGGCAAGATCGCCGGGTGTCCAGCCCTTGCCGTGGGTAGACGTGTTTGCACCATTTTCGCAGAGCAGAACGACTACCCGCAGATGCCCTTTGAAACAGGCCCAGTGCAGCGGAGTAAAATCGTAAGCTTCGGCTTCGATATCGGCGCCGGCCCTTAATGCTTCCTTGGCAACTTCGTAATAGCCAAATTCAGCTGCTGCATGCAGAATCGAGTAGCTTTTAAGGTCGACCGCCGTCAGATCAGCGCCATGTTTTAGCAGAAGATCTACACATTCACTGCTTTTTTTCTGAATGGCTACATGCAGCGGGGTTTCTTTGCGGTTATCACGCGGGTTTGGCGAAGCGCCGCCTTCGAGCATATTTTTCAGCACTTCATGACGATTCAGGTCGCAGAGCATGTGCAGCAGCGTACGCCCGGTTTTGGCATCCTGGGGCCGGTCGGCATATCCGGGATGGTTAGCCTGTATCAGACTCTCATCGCTTTGTGCCGCTATATGGCGGGTAGCCGCATCAAAACTGCCTGAGGCCGAACTTGTCCGGGCGGCACTCTGTCTTTTTCGCTTTTCTTCGATTCTGTCGCCAGCTGTCAGAAAAAAAAGCAGAATGAGTCCGATGATCGTGCCGCAGCCGATACTCTGCTGCTGATTGTTATCTCGACTTGCCATGCGCTCTCCTCCAACCTGCATTGCTTGAATTGTAGCACATTCCCTGTTAATATTGCTGAAAAAGCATAGCAGGAAGGAAGTTAAAATGAACCTTTTTAGAAAAGATCTGCTGCAGGCAGGTCCGCCTGCCGACATCTCGGTTCCCCGCAAAAAGAACATGATGTGTCTTAATGAGAGCGTGCTCGACCCTTTTCAGGCGATCGATGAGGCCTTTCACCAGACCATGCAGGAGGTTCATCTCAATCGTTATTTCAGCCAGGTTACCGGTGAGCTCAAGCGTCTGCTCGTCGGTTACGTCGGGCATGGCGTGACTGGCGACAATCTGCTCTGGGGCAACGGCGCCGACGACATGCTGTTTGCCTGCTTTCTCGCCGTTCGCGAGAACAATGCCGCCTTCGCAGTTTCGCTGGCACCATCCTATTTCGATTATTCAACTTATTCACGCGCGGCCGGTCTGGGAATAAAGTTTATCGACTACCTGCCCGACTTCAATTTTGACGAGAAAAAA
>CAZMWO010000571.1:0-2635 GCA_964569565.1 uncultured bacterium
GAAATGCAGAAGGGCGGCGTCATCATGGACGTTGTTAACGCCGAACAGGCCCGCATAGCTGAAAAAGCTGGTGCCGTAGCAGTAATGGCGCTCGAACGAGTTCCTTCGGATATCCGTAAGGCCGGCGGCGTTGCGCGCATGGCCGACCCGACCATCGTCGAAGAAGTCATGAAAGCCGTGTCGATACCGGTCATGGCGAAAGCCCGCATCGGTCACATCGTCGAAGCTCGCATTCTCGAAGCGATGGGTGTCGATTATATCGACGAAAGCGAAGTGCTGACGCCGGCTGACGAAGAATACCATATTCTCAAAAGCTCTTTCACCGTACCTTTTGTCTGCGGCTGCCGCGATCTTGGCGAAGCCGCCCGCCGTATCGGCGAAGGCGCGGCGATGCTGCGCACCAAGGGCGAGCCCGGTACCGGCAACATTGTCGAAGCCGTGCGCCACATGCGCAAGGTAAACGCGCAGGTGCGCCGTGTCGTAGCGATGAACGAAGACGAATTGATGACCGAAGCCAAGCTGCTCGGCGCGCCCTATGAAATTCTGCTGCAGATCAAGAAAAACGGCCGCCTGCCGGTCGTCAATTTTGCCGCCGGTGGTGTGGCGACACCGGCTGACGCCGCATTGATGATGGAACTCGGCGCTGATGGCGTATTCGTCGGATCTGGCATTTTCAAGTCAGAGAACCCGGCTGCTTTTGCCAAAGCTATTGTCGAAGCCACGACGAATTATAAAGATTACAAGCTGCTGGCCGAGATTTCGAAGAACATCGGCACGCCGATGACCGGTCTCGAAATGTCTTCGCTGACCCCTGCCGACCGTATGCAGGATCGCGGCTGGTAAAGCGCGGATATGACCACCATAGGCGTTCTTGCTCTACAGGGCGCGGTGCGCGAACACGCCCGCGCCATCGAAAAGTGTGGCGCGAAGGCGCTCGAAGTCAAGTCAGCCGATGATTTGCAGAAGATCGACGGCCTGATTCTGCCTGGCGGCGAAAGCACGACCATGCGGAGGCTTATCGATACCTACGACATGATGAAGCCGCTCAAACGCTTTATCAGCGTTGATAAACCGGTGTTTGGCACCTGTGCCGGCCTGATTCTGCTGGCGCGTAAGATCGAAGGCAGCGATGACAATCACATCGGCATGATGGATATCGTCGTGCGCCGCAACTCTTACGGCCGGCAGGTCAACAGCTTCGAAACCGGCCTTGAAATCAAGGATGTCGGCAGCGATTTTCCCGGCGTTTTCATTCGCGCGCCGCATATCGTAAGCGTTGACGAAGGCGTCGAAGTGTTGTGCGAGCACGAAGGAAGAATCGTGATGGCTCGCCAGGGCTGCCTGCTCGGCTGTGCTTTTCATCCTGAATTGACCGACGACACGCGCGTGATGGCTTATTTTGCCAAGATGGTGCGCGCCTCGATCGTAGCCCGCATCAAACGCTAAATCGAAAGAGCTCTGTCGATCGGTATGTCGAGCGAAATCAAAGTTTCGGTTGACTGTACTTCAGGTATTGGCTGCAGCTTTTCGACGAGAAATCTGTGAAGCCCGGCTGTGCTGGTGACAAAGACTTTGATGAAAAGGCTGTATGAGCCGGTAGTGAAGTGCGCTTCGACTACTTCCGGCATTTTTTTAAGCTTGGCGACAACGCTGATATGGTCGCCTGCCTGATGCAGATTGATGCCTATAAAGGCACAGATGTCGTAGCCAAGGCCCGCCGGGTCGAGAATGAGTCGCGTTCCTTTTATTATCCCGGCTTCGCGCAGCTTGTTGACGCGCACATGTATGGTGCCGCCTGATACATTCAGCTTTCTGGCGATGTCCTGAAACGAGCAGCGCGAGTCAAGGCGCAGTTCATCAAGTATCTGTCGATCGAATTTTTTGCTTGTTTTTGGCATATAAAATTATAGATAATCTAAATTTTGATTAATATATTTATTGATATTATAACAAAAATTAAAAATATTGTAAATATGTTAAAGAATGTGTAAATATTTTGCGATGTGAATAATGAAATTTTTAAAAACAGGAGTTTTATGATGACCGCCTCCAAACTTACGCTCATTCAGACGGAGCGCGCTATTCTCGATCTTAAACGGCACTTCGAAGACACTCTTACCAGCAGCCTGAGGCTGCACCGGGTGTCGGCTCCGATGTTCGTCGATGCCGATTCAGGCCTGCAGGACAACCTCAATGGCATCGAGCGCCCCGTATCTTTCAAAGTGCCGGCTATCGGCGATACCCGCTTCGAGATCGTACACTCTCTGGCGAAATGGAAGCGCCTGGCGCTGGCCCGCTACGGAATTCCCGAAGGCGAGGGTCTCTATACTGACATGAACGCACTGCGCCCCGATGAGCCGACAATCACCTCAGCCATTCATTCTGTTTACGTCGATCAGTGGGACTGGGAACGCATCATGTCACCGCATCAGCGTAACCTCGATTATCTCAAGGCGACGGTTGAGACCATCTACAACGCAATACTCTCAACCGAGCATCATATCTGCAGCCGCTACGATCTCAAAAAGTTTCTGCCGCAGAAAATCCACTTCATTCACAGTGAAGACCTGCTTGCACGCTTCCCCGGCATGACCCCGAAAGAGCGCGAAAACGCGATCTGCCGCGAGCATGGCGC
>CAZMWO010000572.1:0-2628 GCA_964569565.1 uncultured bacterium
AAGGCCGAATCGTCAGATTATATCAAGGCACTGAATCTTTACCAGCAGGCGCTTGCCCTGCTGGATTCAATTCTTGACCGTTTTCCATCATCGTCTCTTGCTCTGAAAATAGCCCAGCGAAAATATCGCCTGGGAGTAAGTACGCATTCGGGAATTACCAGAAAAATAGAAGGTTTGCGGGAGAAGGCCTGGCGACAGGAACTGCTGGAAATATTGCATGATTGCGCCAGAAACATCAGTCAGGTCGATATTTGCTGCGAAAAACTTGGAGATATTGCAAAACTTTTCAGCATGAACAACCAGAAGGCACGGGCTGTTACTGTTGCCAGTGAGGCGGTCGCCCGCGCCGAGATGCTCGCAGAATCAGAGCAGCGCAGTCACACACTGAGTTCGCTCGCCGTAAAATATGCAGACATCGGCGAATATGAACGTGCTTTGACCCTTTCGGTCTATTTTCCTGACTATCTCGATCAGATAAGACTTTTGACCAGGCTTGGACTGGTATACTTTGACAGGAAATTGCGAGAACGGGCACAACAGCTCTTCATCAGTGCATTAGACCTGGCTGAGCGCATCGTCGATACTGATACCCACATGACAGGGCTGGCCTGGATCGCATATAAACTGGCTGAGAGCTGTGAGTATTACTGGGCTTTTGAGGTTGCTGAATCGATTTCTGAGCCCGAAATGAAGCTGGCGGTGATGCACCAGATCGTCGAGCAATTGATTGGTTCTGGTAAATATGTAAATACCACTGAGATTGCTAAAAGGATTGAAAACTCGCAGATCAGGGCTGAACTGGCTGTCAGTATGGTAATGAAACAGGCTGCAGATGGCTTTTTTTCGCAGGCGCGCGAGGCTGCTGCAGGCATTACTGTGCCTCTGTTGCGCGCCCGGGCATTCATTGCCATTGCCGGTGAGTATAAAGACAGAAGTTTGTGGCATGTTGCCTGCGAATTGATAAACGAGGCTGTTAAGCTGGTGGACATCATTCCGGATGTTTCTGCCAGGGTTCTCGTTTTGTCCCAGGCGGCTTCAGGCTTTCACAGAATCGTTCAGCAGGATATGGTTAGAGAACATCTGCAAAGAGCGTTCAATCTGTCACTTGCTCTGCCGGCTGACCGGCAGAACGGCGAACTGGTGAGCTTTTTGTTGAAATGCTGTCTGGAACTGAGCCAGATGGAACTGGCCAATGAAATGTTTGCAATGCTGAAAGATGTGTCGTTCAAAAATCAGGCCATTGTTGAGATAGCGTCCCGTCATGCTTTACTGGATAATTTTTCGCTGGCCAGAAGCCTGATAAGCGAAATTGGCGATCTGGACTGCAGGCTCCAGGGTTTTCTGAGAATTGTTGCCAGCAATCCGGCAAATCGCAACTATCGCGATAAGCTTGAGATATTGAACGGGGTAGCTGTAGATGTATCTTTAATGGCAGCCGGCGCGCTGACAGATCAGATAATCGCCGGCTGCGCTCTGCTTTTTGCAAAAGCCGAGAGATTTCACCTGGCCTTGCAGCTTCAGGAGAGGATATTATCAGATGCCAGTCGCGACGAGCTTCTCTGGAAACTTGCTGAGATCAAATGCAGCAGCGGCTTTCTTGAGGAAGGCGTTGAGGTGCTAAGACTGATTAAAGATCAGAATCGTCGTGTTGCGCGCATGGTTGAGCTGGGAATCAGGATCTTCAACGACGAATACAAGAAAGCGGATTTCACGACCAGCAACTTTTTGCCTATGGCTTTTTCCTTCTGGCTTGACGAAAAAGACAAACTTGAAACTGGTTGATGTTGGCCTGCATTCGAATTATCTGCCCAGTATTTCTGCAAGCTTTCGTAAGCTATGCGTTTTTGTCGGTCATTTTGAACCTTTGTAAATAATCTGAATCAGCTGTTTTTTTGCGGCTGTATAGGTTATTTTAGAATGAGGCAGTATTCATCGCATTTTTTCAGGAGTCATCGCATTTATGCTTCTTACCGAAGTCATACCGCAGATCAGGCAGGCTTTCAAAGCCAACATCAAGCCTGGCGCCATTCTCTGGGCCCTGATGCTGATTTTCTTTGCCGCTTATGCAACCAGCACAACTTTCAGCAGCGGTCTTGGCAAGGTGTCAGAGCTGAAGACTTCTGTCGGTTACCCATTCTCTTTTGGCGTGTACGTGCTATTTGCAGCGGTCATGCCAGAGATGTTCAAAATCATGTTTTTTCAGAAATGGCGGCCAACCGTGCAGAACCTTCGCAACCTCATCTTCGTAGGCCTTCTGTTCGGCTGCATTGGAATAGTCACCGATATTTTCTACGCTTATCAGGCCCGCTGGTTCGGCGAAGCCGGGGATCTGCGCACGCTGCTGCTCAAAGCCTTCGTCGATCAGGCGCTGTACAGCCCGGTAGCTAATTTTATTCTGGTCTCGATCTTTTTTATGCGCGAAAACGGCATCAGGCACGAAATATTTAAGAAAATTGTATCGCCCCGCTTCGTGTTCACCAAAGTTTTGCCAGTGGTTGTGGCCGGCTGGTGTATCTGGATTCCCGGGGTTATGCTGGTCTATTCTATGCCAACTGCCCTGCAGCTGCCAGTCGCCTCGCTCATTCTCTGCTTCTGGGTCTTGATTTTCACCTTCGTCACCGCCCCCAG
>CAZMWO010000573.1:0-2622 GCA_964569565.1 uncultured bacterium
ATGATCTGAACCTGGAGTATGAAACATCATGCAAGCGCTCAAACAGTTTCGCGGAGTCTTTCTGTGCTTCTTTCTGGCTGGCATATTCGGCGGTCATCCGTTATATTCGCAATGTTCCGACAGGGGTGAGGTTTTTGTGCAGTTCGATCTGAATATTCCCGGCGTAAGCGATGAAATGCTGTTTCCAGAGTTCTGGCTGCAGAATGTTGCAGACCAGGACAAAATCATCATGACACGTGACGAAATCGAACGCTACAATCGCAAAGGCTTTGCCGAATGCGAAATGCTCAAGGATCTTCGCCATTTTCCGGCGGCTATGGCTGGTGACCAGTTGCGGCAGGCAATTGAAAAAGTAAGCGCCCGCCCGCAGAAGAAGCGCTACCTGAAAGGCGAAGAGGTTAGCGAAGAATATTATGCAGCGCTGGAAAACCTGCTCAATCTCGATAACATAAAAAGTCTGACCGAGGTTCAGTTCGCAATAACGGTTAAACGCACAGAAATGCGGGCTTTTCCGACTTACGACCGGGTTTTTTCTGAGCCCGATGACTTCGAAAGCGACATGTTCATCGAAACAGCTCTATACCCGGCAGAGCCTTTGGCAGTGCTGCATGCCAGCCGCGACGGCAGATGGTTGTTCGCTCAGGCCTATAACTACCGGGCCTGGCTGCCGGCTGAAGACGTAGCATTTACCAGCCGCAGGGAACTCTTCGAATATCTCGAAGCCGAAAAGTTTCTTGTGGTAACCGGCAAAGGCGTATTTACCGGCTATAACCCGCTGCGCCCTGAGATATCGGAGCTGCAGCTCGACATGGGCGCGCGCATTCCGCTCGCCGACCGCTCGGAATTCCAGTTCAATATCGATGGTCAGCACCCGGCCGGCAATTACGTGGTAAAACTGCCTGCCAGAGGCGCCGAGGGCAATCTTGAATTCAGAATCGGCCTGATTGCACGTTCAGAAGACGTGCGTGTCGGCTATATGCCGCTGACCCGCAGAAACATAATCACTCAGGCGTTTAAGTTCCTTGGTCAGCGCTATGGCTGGGGTGGAATGTTCAATACCCGCGACTGCAGCGCCTTTATCATGGATATCTATCGCAGCATGGGCGTGCTGGTGCCGCGTAACTCAGGTGAACAGGGCAAGCTGGCGATCGGCATCATGCACGAGTTTCCCAAAGAAATGACACTCGATGAGCGTAAGGCCGTTTTTGACACTCTGCCGGCGGCCACGCCGATTTATATGGCCGGCCATGCCATGCTTTATCTGGGCCGGTTCAAGGACGACTACTACATCATTCACGACTTCGCCGGCTTTCGTATTCCAGATGCCGATGGCAATCTGGTGCGGTCTACCGCGCGTTGTGTCTTTGTGACGCCGCTGCTGGTGACCTACCTGTCAGACGGCAGAAAATACATGGAAGGCATCTATTCGGCGCGGGAGTTCGTGCTGCCTGCTGGCGGGAAGAAGAATCAGGAAGAAAGATAGCGATTACGATTAAGCGCACGACAGGGAGGGAACATGAAGATTACCAATATCAGGACCGGGGTTCTTTCGATTCCGCTGCGCACGCCCTTTAAAACAGCGCTGCGCACTATCGATCATATTGCTTCGATCGTAGTTGCAGTTGATACTGATGCCGGAGTAACGGGAATCGGCGAGGCGCACCCGACCGGGCCGATAACTGGCGAATCACAGGGCAGTGTGCGTGGCGCGATTCATGAGTTCATACTTCCCCGGCTCAAGGGCAAAGAGGTTGCCAATCTTGAAGACACTCTCAATACTCTCGACGGTGCTCTGGTAAAGAACACCAGCGCCAAAGCAGCCGTTGAAATGGCGATTTTCGACCTGTTCGGCAGGCTTTATCATGTTCCGGTCTATCGTCTTCTCGGCGGTTATCGTAATAAGGTCGAAACCGACCTGACCATCAGCGTCAACAGCCCTGAAGAAATGGCCGAAGACAGCAAAATAGCAGTTTCTCGCGGCTTCAGAATCCTCAAACTCAAGGTCGGATTGCAGTCAGATGTCGATATAGCCCGTATAGAAGCAGTTCGCGCCGCTGTCGGCGGTGGCATCAAACTGCGCCTCGACGCCAACCAGGGCTGGACTGCACGCGAGGCTGTTCGGATCATGCGCGAAATTGAGGCCGGTAACTTTAATATAGACCTGCTCGAACAGCCGGTATTGGCACATGACCTGATGGGTCTGAAGCATGTCAAAGAGAGCATAGACACCCCGGTTCTGGCTGACGAAGCGGTATTTTCGGCGCTCGACGCCGAAAAAATAATCGCTATGGGCGCAGCAGACTATATCAACATCAAGCTCATGAAGACCGGGGGCCTGCGCGGTGCATTGCGCATCTGCGCACTCGCCGAAATGCACAACGTCGAGTGTTTTCTCGGCTGCATGATGGAAAGCAAAATCAGTGTTACTGCCGCGGCGCATCTCGCCTGTGCCCGCAGCATTATCACGCGCTGCGATCTTGACAGCCCTGCGCTGTGCAGTGAAGATCCGGTAAGCGGTGGCGCCGAAATAGAAGGGCCATGGCTCAAACTATCAGAAACGCCCGGTCTTGGTATCGACCAGGTCGAAGGCATTGTCTGGGACTGAAGAACTGGTCAGCGTTT
>CAZMWO010000574.1:0-883 GCA_964569565.1 uncultured bacterium
CCCTCGCCAACCTGAATCCTTTGCAGGCGTGGGTTGAGCTGGCCTTCTTCGTCGAGAATATTGCCGGCATTTTCATCGACCGGCTCAGCGTCAGCGAGAATGTAATCGCCATGCATGTTGGTAAGAAAGCCTTCATGGTTGATGGTCAGAATGCCGTCACGGGTGAATCTGGTTCCTTTGCCCGATTCAACTACCAGAAAGGCCTTTTCGTTTTCGAGGGCGATATCGAGTTCGTTGCCGGTATAGTCGAAAGCGCCGGCTTTGAAGTTGGTGAAAGACTCATCGACGATGACGCCGGTTCCGAGTTCGCCAATCTTGGGGAACTTGTAGAAAGGTCTTGGCGGGTAAAGCTGCCCGTCATTGACTTTGCGCAGAATCATTGTCGGCAGTTCCTTGAAAATGCCCTGATCCTGCTTGAATCCTGCGGTGTCGACGTTGGCCAGATTGTTGGCGACCATGTCCTGTCTGACGATTTCACACAGCATCGATGATGAGGCTGTATATATGCCACGTATCATGGTTCGCTCCTTCCAGCGGCAAGATTGCCGCAATGGTCGTTTGCGCTACAGTTCTTTATCTGTTCGAGCACGGCTGCTCCGATCGGATTGTTATGAAAAGCAAGTTCCTGAGCCAGATGCGAGTGCAGGCATTTAACGCCGTTAAAATCCCTGCTGCCGGCAACAGTCGTTGAGGTCAGTATTTCTCTGATGTGGTCGGGCAGTTCGCCCGGGTAAATTTTTTCGGCCATGCTTACACGCATTTCTGCTATTGTTTTTTGCCCTGAAATAAAGAGATTTCTGAAATCTTCGTCGGACTTGAGTTTTTGCGAAAACTCTCTGACCTGACCCTGCTGTTCGAGTTCTGCTGTAAGAGCTTTGAGGCG
>CAZMWO010000574.1:893-2618 GCA_964569565.1 uncultured bacterium
GGCGCGGGCAGACGAGCCAGAGGAATGCCGGAAAAGGTTTCCAGATGCCATCTTCTTTAAATACCGGGTCGGCGAGAAGAACCTGAGGACTGCCATCCGGGCAGAATGTCCTGACTGTAAAAGGTGTGCGCGGTTCGCGGCCGAGAAGCTCGACTGCTACCTGCTGCTGATTTGCTAATGTTGGATTCAAGTTTGCCAAAATAACACCTTCCCTAAACGATATATCGGCAAATTTATTGCCCATGATTAGGGATTTCTTATTTTTTATTTATCAGGAAGATAATCGGCATCTGGCAGCCCATATTTAAGAGTAATTTTGCGTAAAAATCGGGTCTGCGTTAAAATATGACGACAAACTCAGCCGAACGATCAGGAGAAGCCATAATGAGCCTGCGTTTTCTTACCGCCGGAGAATCCCATGGAAGCGCATTGACCGGCATTCTCGACGGTATGCCGGCTGGCGTGCAGGTTACTTGTGAAGATTTTGCTGCCGTGCTCGAACGCCGTCGCCGGGGCTACGGCCGTGGCCCACGCCAGCAGATCGAGAACGATGAGGTTCGTGTTACCGCCGGCCTGCGAGCCGGTTATACCACCGGCGCTCCCATCTCTTTGCTGGTCGAGAATGCCGCGCACAGCGATCTGCATGATTGTATGAAGCCTTTCACTGAATATGACCAGCAGAAATCTGCTATCGCAGTGCCTCTGCCCGGCCACGCCGACCTGGCTGGAGTTCTAAAATATGGATTGAATGATTGCCGAAACATACGCGAGCGAGCGTCTGCCCGTGAGACAGTAATGCGAACGGCTCTGTCAGTGCCACCGCGTTGCCTCTTGCGTGCGCTTGGCATCGAATCTGTCTGTCTGCTTGAACAGCTGGCATCTGTCGCGGCCGCAATAGAATATCAGAGCGATCCCGTCGAACTGGCAAAGCTCGTCGCTGAAGCAGGAACTGATTTTTTGACTCCCGACAAAAATATTGTAGCTACCTGGAAAACTCTTGTAGATTCAGCAGCAGCGGCGAATAAAAGCCTTGGTGGCACCGCTGCAGTTATATTCTGGAATCTGCCGGCCGGGCTTGGCAGTTATAATCAGCATGATCTGCGTCTTGACGCGCGTCTGACGGCTTTGCTTATGAGTATTCCGGCCGTGCGTGGAGTTGAGGTCGGACTGGGCCAACAGCAGGCCCACGGACAATGCCCGGCTGCTGATCCGATTACTTTCTCTTCTGAGGCGGGCTGGTCGAGAACCAGCAACTATGCCGGCGGCCTCGAAGGAGGCATGACCAACGGTGAGCCGTTGATTCTGCGCTTTCACATGAAGCCTTTGCCGGCTAATGCCGGATTGACTTCAGTCGATCTGCGCACCGGGCAACCGGCTTCGCCGGCGTTTTATCGCTCAGATACCCAGGCGCTTACTGCGGCTGCCGTCGTTGCCGAGTCTGTGGTTGCTGTCGAACTTGCGTCACAGCTGCTTGAAATGACTGGCGGCAGCACTTTAGAACAGATCCGCAAAAGATTAGATGAGCTGCGCGCCCACCAGAAGCGGTTGCCACGATAACGTCTGGCTGTCTGAAGGCTTGGCTAAAAGGAGAAGGGGCTGAACCCGGTGGTTCAGCCCCTTTTGTGTCGGAGGTATCAGAACGATGTGTCGAATGCGTTGTCGAATGAGTCGTCGATTGTGCCGGCCGGCTGGGTGAAGTCTGGCTGCGGAGTGGCGGCAGCAGCT
>CAZMWO010000575.1:0-2618 GCA_964569565.1 uncultured bacterium
CAGAAAAACCATCGGTGGGTAAGGATATAGCCCGCATTCTTGGGGCCGGTCGACGGGGCGAAGGCTTTCTCGAAGGCCAGGACTACATCGTCACCTGGGGATTTGGCCATCTTGTCTCGCTCGGGCACCCAGAAGTTCAGAACCCGGCCTGGCAGAAATGGAGTCTCGAAACTTTGCCGATGCTGCCGCAGGACTGGAAACTGTCGGTTCTGCCGTCTTCCCGACAGCAATATGAGATTGTAGCCAGGCTGTTCAACCGTGATGATGTCGATCAGATAATAAACGGCGCCGACGCCGGCCGCGAAGGCGAGTTGATTTTCCGGCTGGTCTACCAGCACAGCGGTTGCCAGAAGCCGATCAGGCGCCTGTGGATTTCGAGTATGACCGACGAGGCTATTAAACATGGCTTCGAAGAACTCAAGCCTGGGGAAAAATACGAGCCGCTGGCGCAGGCCGCGGTTTGTCGCAGTCGTGCCGACTGGCTGGTCGGCATGAATTTTACGCGTGTTTATACCAAGCGCATGAACAGCATGTTTACGCTCGGGCGTGTGCAGACACCTACACTTGCAATGGTGGTCAATCGCCATCTTGAGATTCAGAATTTTGTGCCGAAGGACTACTGGGAAGTAAACGCAGTTTTTTCAGACTTCAGTGCTCTTTGGTTTGATCCGACTGCTGATGAATACCCCAGCCGTATCGATCAGGCTGAACGGGCCAGAGAGCTTGCTGACCGTCTTAAGGGCGAGCGGGCTGTCGTGCACAGCGTCAAGAAATCGAAAAAGAAGCAGTCGCCGCCTTCTCTCTACGATCTGACAACCCTGCAACGGGAAGCCAACTCGAAATATTCGATGACAGCTGCTGACACTCTGGCTGTATTGCAGACACTTTACGAAAAGCGAAAGGTTGTGACTTATCCGCGAACCGACAGCCGTTACCTTTCTGAAGACATTTTTCCTACCATCGAAAAGCGGTTGGCGACTTTACCGGCGCAATATGACGAATATCTCGGCTGGCTGCGGCAGAACCGCCCGACAAAAGACAAAAGAATTTTCAATGATGCCAAGGTGTCTGATCATCACGCGATTATTCCCACCGAAAAAAAAGTTGCCGATACCGCTGGTTGGCCAGCAGAAGAGCGCAATATCTACGATCTGGTCGTACGCCGTTTCCTGGCGGTTTTTTATCCCGACCACGAATATTTGTCAACCACAGTCGTGATGCGTTCAGGCAAAGACAATTTCAGGGCCTCCGGCCGGGTTATCACCGAAGAAGGCTGGCGTGCTCTCTATCCCAGGCGGCAGTCGGCGGCCGAAAAGGCGGCAGACAAGTCATCAGATAAATCAGCAGAAAAAGATGCAGATGCTGGGCCCGGCTCTGATGACGACGAGAATGAACAGTCGCTGCCAGACCTGAAGAAGGGCGACATCCGCAAGATCGAAGACGCGGTGCTGCTTACCAGAAAGACGCGGCCGCCGGCGGCTTATACCGAAGCAACCCTTCTGCAGGCGATGGAAACCGCCGGCAAGCTGGTCGAGAGCGAAGAGCTACGCGATGCCATGAAAGACAGCGGCCTGGGCACTCCCGCCACCCGTGCCGAAATTATCGAAAAGCTCATTCGGGTTGAATACATGCAGCGCGAAAAAAAGAAGCTGGTACCGACAGCAAAGGGAATCAAGCTGGTTGAAGTTGCTGCCGCCGAAATCAAGAGCCCTGAAATGACCGGCAGCTGGGAAAAGCGGCTTGCCGACATGGCAAAAGGCAAAGATGACCCTGATGCCTTCATGGGTGATATTGCAGCTTTTGTCAGTACTATAGTTACACAGATAAAGGGCGCACGTAATCTTGCCTCATACCCATCGACAGCACGACAGAGCAGCAACACAAAGGGGCGCCCGGCTGCAGATTCAGCAGAAGTCGCGCCGGTTGTGCGTTCCAGTCGACTTGCGCAGACTGCTTCTTCGTCGCCGACTGTTGCCCGCAAAACTTTTGGTGAATGCCCGGCCTGTGGCAAGGGGCAGATCATTGAAGGCAGTCGCGGCTTTGGCTGTAACCGGTTCAAAGAAGGGTGCAACTATGTTGTCTGGAAAGAATTTTACGGCAAGAAGTTGACCCAGTCTGCGATAGATCTTCTAATTCTAGGAAAGACAACACGTCTGATCAAGGGTTTCAGGCTGGAAGACGGGCGCGTGGTTGACGGGCGCCTGAGCATGAAAGATGACCGCAGCGGCATCGAGCTGGTTGCGATCAAAGAATAAGCAGCAGATATTGCTTTACAGACCGTTGAAATCAGATAGTTTTTGCGCATGGATATAGCCTACAGACTGTTAATGTATCTACTCATGGCCAATGTCGGCTACATGATGTTTTCCCTCTTTCAGAAGGGCTTCAAGCACTATTCTGGTTATATTTCGCAGCTGTTTTTTCTGCTGTGTCTGATGATAGTCATGATAGCGCGTGATTTCAGCGGTGGAATGGCGATAAGCATCTCGCTTGGCGGCATTGGCCTGCTGGTTCTGGTGCCAATGTATCTTCAGCGCCAGATCGATATTCTCATGGCCGAAAACCGCTTCGCCGAAATTGAGCCCTATGCGCGCTGGAAAGCGCACATTGCCTGGACA
>CAZMWO010000576.1:0-2618 GCA_964569565.1 uncultured bacterium
GGATTTTCGTCGAGCTTGGTCGATTATGCGGTCTTCTGATCTTCTTCATAAATTTGAACCGGGCCAGATTCATCAAGAATCTGGCCCGGTTTGTTTTAGTTTCGACTAATAGGGTTCGATATGCACAGGTGATCTATTGTGAAAAAGCTTTGCCGTTTTTATTCCTCTTGGTCGGCATCTTCTGGCAGTATGCCAAGATTGTACAGCCAGTAGATCGGCTTGCGTTTTACGTAAAGCTCAAGTCTGGCCGCAACCAGATTGATAAAGTGATTTGGAATCGAAATGTCTTTGTTTTTGAGCTTATAAACGAAGTTGGCGACTCTGCCTTCCGGTCTGAGCTTCTCAACTATTTGTTCATCATAAATGCTGTAATAATAATCGTCATGCAGCAGAATCATTCTGCCAAAGTGCGCATAACCAAAAGGTTTGTATGGCGGTATGGCAGGAAACGCATCGGTGCGGTTGACAACTCTGACAAGGGGTAGATGCCCCCAGATGGCACGTCCCTTTTTGTCGGTTACCCGCGGCTGCCCAAAAGTGATGATCAGATCGATGTCAAAGCCTTGCTTTTTCAAAAACATACCGTAAACTACTGCAAGCGCACCGCCAAGTGAAGAGCCGGCCAGCCTGACTTTTCGCTTTTTATCAAGCTTTTCAGTCGCTATTGCATCGATTTCACGCACAGATTTGAGAAAGCCACGATGAATGTGGCAATTTAATTTTTCTGATTTCGATGGTCTGAAATTAAGATCGACAAGAAAATTTCTTGGATGCCCTGAACCTCTGAAAACAATAGTCTGAATACCTTGCCTGTTCTCATCAAAACAGGCGTCATCTATAATCATCATGCGGTTCTTGTATTTTGGCAGATCGATAAAGCTTGTATTGCGATAAATCTGCTGAATTTCAGCATCGGAGTTGTAGTTCATCATCTGACACATGACTGCATAGTTCAATACCAGCTCAAAATTGACGGTATAGGAGCCTGCTTTATCAACTCTTACCGGAATAAGATCTTCGGTGACTATTTTCGCCAGTTCCGGGTTGGCAGCTTTGCGATCGACAGCATAAACAGATGGAACCACGAAAAATGCCATTAAAACCAGGCATAACAGTCTGAACTTTTTTGATTGCATATAAGACTCCTGTAATTCTTTCATTATAAGAATCAAAGTCGGCTTAAGCAACCCGTCTTTGTCAGATCGAGTGCCAGTGCTCGTAGACACGATGCAGGTTGTCCCGGTGAACGCTTCGATAGTTTTCCCATATAGTGACAGCTCCTGTCTGCAGTGCTTTTGGGATCATGCTTTCAAGAGATTGCGTCAGATAATCACTCTCACCGGCGCGAACCATCATATTGTGGTTATATTCAGCCACAGCATCTATCAGCGATTTGCCATATCCGCCTTCTGCTATTCTGGCAAAACTTCCATGTGCTGGAAAAATTTGCTCGATGTCGAGTTGCCTTAAACGATCGAGTTCGCTAATGTGAGTCGGCATATTTTCTGGTTCGACTATGTAAGAGATTGGATCTTCAAGCATGTCACCTGCAAACAGGCTGCGATCTTCACGAATCATCATTGCCAGCCCATCGCGGCTGTGAATCTGATAATGGCGCAGTTGTATTGCGATACCGCCAGTCTCAATATCAAGAATCTCTGAAAAAGTATGTGTAGGCATGACTGTCGGTATGCCTGGTGCGCCCCACAAACTGCCACTTTCAATCGCTTTTCGATTTTGCGAAATCAATGCCGCAGTCGAATCGAGTGCGTAAATCTGGCAATCTCTGAAAGCCGACAGGCCGGCAATGTGGTCTAGATGCCAATGCGAAAGGACGACAGTTACGTGCCTGATTCCAAGATTATGGTTTAGATAGTTTCTTATCCAGAGTCCACATTCAGGCGATGTCGAGCTATCAAAAACCAGCGCTGAATCATCGCGATAAACTACATAATTTGCTATTCCAAGATCCCAGGCGCCTTTGTTTATCCAGTTATCCGGGTTACTTTCGTATCCGGATTTCCCGGTCAGGCCTCGACCATAATAGAACCCGAGCACATGATCATTAAGATGAATGACCGCTGGTTCAGGGTTTGATGAGCTATGAGTAATTTTGCAGGCATTGTTCATTTTTGACGAATTCTTTGACTGGCATCGATCTGCTCTGCATTAGAATTTCCAGGCCTATACTGTACAAATGCATCTCCGATCGTTTATTGCTTTGCCTCTGATAACAGATTTCTGCTATATTACGATAATTCTGCATCGCAGGCAAATCTGCATTCTTAAGAGTTTGCGTTCAGAGACAGCGGTATGATCGAGTTTGATTGGCAGAGCACCCTCTGACGCTGTATATCTATAAGCTTGAAAAGGCTGGCTGTACATCTGAGCAAGACCGAAGCAAACCGTATCCGCATGCTGGAAGCGCCAGTAGCAAAGACTCTGGCTGAACTCACTTTTCCGGTAGTGCTGACAATCAACAGCCTGTCGCTTGGAATAGGCATGGGAGCCGTAGCTGCCATTTCCAGGGCGATCGGAAGCCGCGATAACGAGCGGGTGCGCCGCCTGAAGACGGGTTTGCTTTTTCGTAAGCTTGTGAGCGAAGCGAATCGCTGGAG
>CAZMWO010000577.1:0-2614 GCA_964569565.1 uncultured bacterium
GATAGCATTCAAAAGGCAGATATTCTGGATGGGCAAAGCTGAGCTTTTTAAAAGTGCGTTTGCGCGAATATCTGCTCAAAGGTTTTTCTGGCGTAGTGTTCGCAAAAATTGGCGGCTATGATGCTCTTTCGAACAGTCCGATCAATCGCAGCGAGATGTGGCGTCTGGTCGAAGATATGGCGCGTGAGTCGCGGCGCCTCAATTCTTCAGCACTGATAGTCCTGCATGATGCGCTGGATTTTTATGACGAAATCAGACAAAATCAGCTGATTTCTGGAGTTGTTGAGGAAGGCATGTATTTTGGGCGCAGAGGCAGGCAGGTGCGCCGCTGGAATCGCGAAAAGCAGCTGAAACAGCTGCTTTCTTTGCAGTCTGATAAAAAATTCATCTTACTTGCTGAAGATGCTCGCACTGATGAACGCCGTCGTTTTGTCGCAGACGAAAGTGGCGGGCATGGGTTCGATCATGGTTTTGCGGTATTGCCGCTTGATATTGAAAGGAAAGCTGAAGATGGCCAGAAGAAATGAAATTGTAAAATACCTTGAAGAAGTCTTTGCCGAAGTAAACTTTGCAGATTATTCATATAACGGCCTGCAATTTGAAGGCAGCGAGAAGGTCAGCAAAATTGCAGCCGGAGTCGATGCCACCAACGAATTTTTTGTCGAAGCAGCCAGACAGAAAGCAGATTTTGCACTGGTTCACCACGGCCTGTTCTGGAAAGGCGCCGAGTGGTGCCGCCTTGACCGTATAAACCAGAAGATATTCAAGAACCTGCTGGCAGCTAACCTTAATCTATATGCCATGCATCTGCCGCTCGATGCTCACCCCAAATTCGGCAATAACGCAGTGATGGCCAGACTGCTCAAGGCCGAAGTTGTGGCGCCATTCGGTGGCAGTCGCGGTAACGCGGTCGGGGTTCTTGCCAGGTTCAAAACCGCGATTACTCTGACTGAACTCAAAAAACGCATAGAGAAAGTAATCGGGCCGATCGTTACCAGTCTTGATTTTGGCGGCAAAAAGGTGCAGACGCTGGGAATTCTTTCTGGCGGCGGCTGGGGTTCGGTCAGCGACCCGCTCGTTTACAACGGCGAGGTCGATGCCATTCTGACCGGCGAAATAATTCATCAGGCGGTGGCTGCCTGTCGTGACCGTCAGGTCAACATGATTTCGGCCGGTCACTATGCGACTGAAGTCTTCGGCGCTCGCGAACTGGGTCAGCATCTTGCCAAAAAGTTCGGGCTTGCCTTCACCTTCATCGATCTGCCTACCGGCCTTTAATCAGAGGGCGGAGCGGATCTTTTTTTCGAGCTGGTCGGGAGAAATATAGCCGACTACCCGCAGATTCTTGATTTCATTGCCGTCGGGTCCGATAAAAAGAAGAGTCGGCAGGCCGATGATGCCGTAACGTTGCAGAATTGCATTGATCTCGTCGTCTGGGTTGGTCGCATCGATCTTAACCGTGATCATCCGCTGAAGAAGCGGTTTAACTCGAGGGTTAGGAAACACATTCAGTTCAAGATCCTTGCAGACTGAGCACCAGTCAGCTCGGAAATCGACAAAGACAGACTTTCCGGTTTTTGCAGCCTCAGCCAGCGCTGCTTCGAGATCGTGTCGCCAGAATATATCAGCCTGGTCGGCCTGCTTTTCGGCTGTGCTGCGAGGCAGACACAAACAGCCCCACTGCGAGGCCGCGCTGATGGCAAATCCGCAGGCAACGGCGAGCGCAACCGCCCCAAAGCTTTTCAATACTCTTGGCTGCATTCCGGCGTTGTCGGGAATGTTGTTGAACAGGCCAAGAAAGGCGGCAAAAGTTGCCAGCAGGGCGGCGGTGCCGAGTTCAGCCCAGGCAATGCCGACAACGGGTCGGGCAAAGTAGAGAGCTGCTGCGAGCAGCAGAAAGCCATAAAACTCTTTGACCCGGTTCATCCATTCGCCAGCTTTGGGAAGGGAATTCATCGAGCCAGAGAAGGCGCCGATCAGCAGAAGCGGCACACTCATGCCCCAGGCAAACAGCAGCAGCATAAAAAAACCAAGCATCTGACTGCCGGTTGCGGCGATAAAGGCAAGAATTCCGGCCAGAGGCGCGGCTACACATGGCGATGCCATGAGCCCCGAAATCATGCCCATGACGAAAATGCCGAATGGCCCGGTCTTTTTTATGCCGCCAAGTTTGTTGCGCAGGCCTGATGGAGCCTGAATCATTATCAGATCGAACATCGAGAGTGCGAGCAGAAAGAAGATAATCGCTATCAACCCCTGAAAAAGGTTGCCCTGAATGAAGCTGCGAATTTGAGCGCCAAAGGTGGCGGCCGCAAGGCCGAGCAGCGCATAGGTAAGCGAGAGACCGGCGACATAAGTAGCTGAAAGCATCAGTCCCTTGGAAAAGCTGACATTTTCGTTACGGCTTCCTATAATCGAAAGTGTTATCGGAATCATGGGGTAAACACAGGGCGTGAGGCTGACGAGCAGACCGCCGAGAAAAGCCAGCAGCAATACCCGGTAAATGCCTTTGTCGGCGAGGGCGGCCGAAAAATCGACTGTGTCGTTCGACATTTCGAGTTGTATAGGTGCTTTATTTGCGGCGCCATCAGCCTTCGCCGGATTGTCTGAGCTG
>CAZMWO010000578.1:0-2605 GCA_964569565.1 uncultured bacterium
TGCAGGTCGAGATTGGTGATCTGCAGATCGAGCTTGCGGTTGAAGAAATCGCCGGTCAGTCGCCCGGTAACCTTATCATATTTCATGTCGGCCTTGCGGTCAGCAAGGAAGCCTGTGATAACGCCGGTATTCATGTCCCAGTTGAACTCGAGCATCGAGCAACTGAGGCCACCCATGGCATTGCCGGTGGGCCAGTTGATGGTCAGCCAGTATGGGTAACCATACACATCACCTTCAAGGCCATATTCTTCGGTAGACCATGTAAAAGTCAGATCTACGCCAGAATCATGCGTATAGCCCTGAATCTTCTTCTTGTCATGATCGATCTTGATTTCAATCGGCTTGTCGCCGACATTGCCCTTTATCGTCCAGGCAGTGCGATCGAAAGCGACAAAATACTCTTTGCCGCCGACCGTTCCTTTTATCCAGCCCTGTTTGGGAATCGCGCGAAGAGTATTCACTTCGTCGATCACCTGGCGGTCGAGATGTGCCAGGCGATTCGAAGCGCCAGCATTTGATAAGGCTGCAAATGAGAAGGGCAGAGGCGACGGTGCGGTGCCCTGCCATTTTGCCATTGCATCAGAAGGCGAATTCTGTACATCGGCGCGTCCATCGCGGGTGATCAGCTCGCCCGCAGGCGAAAGTACGATCAGCGTCGGAATGGTAGTGACCTCGAATCTTGATTTCAGCGCCAATGCAGGTTTCGAGCGGAATTCAAGAGTCGGCCATGGCATGCCAACTTCTTTCATGTATGCAAACTGAGCCGCTTTGTTTTTGTCTGAGCTGACATAAACAACTTCAAACTGGTCAGCATGGTTATTGCGAAAAGGAACCAGCTGCGGCGAAAAGGCCCGGCAACCGCTGCACCATTGGCCGGCGAAGTATATTCCGATGTATTTTCCGTGCAAGGTTTCGAACGGAATTTCTTTTCCTTCACTGTTGAGCAGACCGAGAGGAAAAAGTTCCTTCCACACCGCTGGAGTCTGAGCCAGCAAAGACGAGCTCAAACAAAGGATCAGCGCCAGCACAAACAAAGCTTTTCGCATAAACACGGCAACCTCCGGCAAAAATTAAAACCTTCCAAAATTAATTTATCACACCACTCTAAGTTTAATCTACCACCGAATAAGTAACATTTCATTTGGCATCTGGTTCTCTTATCAGGCAACATAAAGGCTCTGCAGGAACGGTATAAGATTATCGGCCGGCGGCGAAGTTACAAAATTTGTGTAGACACTGTATCGAAAGAAACTATTGGTATGTTGCCGACAGCCTTCTGTATAATTGGAATTGAAAAGATCTTGGAGGAACCAGATGAAAAACACCCTGATATCCAGAAAAGCCCAATTTGTAAAACTGTCGTTCGCTATTCTGGCGCTTTTACTCTTAATGCTCGACTCAGGTGCAAAAAGCTTTGCGAATGACCTTGAAAAAAATCTCAATGATGCCATTGTGAACAACCAGGCCGCCGAGGTTGCCAGAATTCTCAAAAGTGGTGGCACAAAGCTGCGGGAGGCTGTAAGAAGCAACGCGACACACTATGTCAGGCATGTGTCACGATACGGCACGGCAGAAATCGTCAGGCAGGTGCTTGAAGGCTGCGCTTTGACAAGCGAAAAACCGGCGCTCGACGATGCGCTGGTCGAAGCCGCTGATAATAGTAGTTTTGCTGAGGTCATACCTCTTCTGCTGACTTATGGAGCCGACCCAAATCGTGAATATCACATGAACTTCGTCCTCAACCGTGTCATCATGCTTTACAGCGGGAACCCGGCAAAATCCGGGCAGCTCCTGGCAACGATTAAGACTTTGCTGGCAAAGGGGACATACATTGACAGCTTTGATGAGTCGATGGAAACGCCACTGATGATCGCCTGCCGCCGTGAAGACCTCGCGGTTGTTCGCCTGCTGATCGATAGCGGCGCCAACCCCGCGCTTACCAACAAGGATATGACATCGGCGATGAGCTATGCTCCGGCCGGCTCTGCCGTTGCCAAAGAGCTGACCCGCAAAAGCATCGACGTAAAAGTAGCCGGCAAGGGCGAACCGTCGCCCGGCTCACCCACAACACCTGACAGTAATATTTTCAATATGCCGGCTGACGAATTCAACAGACATACTCAGAGCATGAGCTTTGACAACTACATGAGCGAGCTGATGCAGCTGTCGGCAGCTGTTTCCAGCGGCGATGCCGACACCGTAAAAGAATTGCTCGGAAAAGGTCTCGATGCCAACTCGGTCATCGACGATTCAGGCATAACCCTGCTGATGCAGGCTGCCAACCTCGAAACCGCCGGGCTCCTGCTCGCGGCCGGCGCCGATGCCACCCGCGCCGACGCCAGAGGCTGGACAGTCCTGCACCATCTTGCCACCCGTGAAGCCGACGACAAGCTGATGCTCAGGTTGATCAAAGCCGGCGCTGATATTCACCACCGCAACAACGATGGCGAAACACCACTGCGGTTGGCCGGCATACTGTTTACCGAGAACATAGCGCCAGCCTGGGGTGCATCTCTCATTTCGCTGTTGGTCAGCGAAGGCGCCGATATCGACGCATCAGACAAACAGGGCCACACCCTGCTGCACCAGGCCGCCTTCAACAACA
>CAZMWO010000579.1:0-2597 GCA_964569565.1 uncultured bacterium
GTGGAGTTCGCACCGGTCCATACGGGCTTGACCGCATAAAATTCATTTTTGACGAACTCGAAAACCCGCACCTCGATTATGCCTGCGTTCTGATCGGCGGAACCAATGGCAAGGGCTCAGTTACTGCCGTAACTGAATCGATTATGTCGTGCTGCCCTGAATATGTAACCGGCAGCCTGACATCGCCGCACCTTGTCGATATCCGCGAGCGGGTCAAGGTTTCGGCACGCCCTCTGGCAGACAAATACTGGATCAACGGCGTAAAAAAAATGCAGGAAGTCTGCAAGATACTCGACAAAGAAGCATCGCTCGGCCCGGCCAGCTTTTTTGAGACGGTGGCAGGCCTCGCGTTCTGGGCATTTCGCGAGAACGACCTGGATCTCGCCATCATCGAAGTCGGCCTGGGCGGGCGCTTTGACGCCACCAACGCAACCAATCCCGAAGTTTCGGTAATTACAAACATCGGAACTGACCATCAGGAGTATCTCGGCACCGGCAAAATTGCCATAGCACGAGAAAAGCTCGGTATTGTCAGGAAAAAGCGACCGCTTATCACCGGCGAAAAGGAACCGGAAGTGCTTGTCGAATTTGAGCGCGTATGCAAAGAAAACCAGAGCCCGCTGATCAGATGCCGACAGCAGGATCATTTTGAAGTTCTCGAGAGCAGCGCTGCCGGCCATATGCTGCGCATACCTGAAATCTCCGAGCCGGTGTTTCTGGCTCTGCCAGGCGAACATCAGCTCGAAAACCTTGCAATTACGCTTACCCTCATCGAACAGCTGCGCAAAAACGGCTTTGCAATTCCAGCAACGGCGGTCGCAGAAGGCATCGCCAGGGCCCGCTGGCCCGGCCGCCTGCAATGGATTGACGGCGAACCGCCTCTGCTGCTCGATGGCGCACACAATGCCGAAGGCGTCGAAACTCTCGCCAGATATCTCGGGAAGTTCCCACCGGCCGGGCCGCTCAATATAGTATTCGGAGCCCTGCAGGACAAGCCGCTGGTCGAAATGGCAGAAAAACTGGCACGCTTCGGCCATCATCTCTGCTTTGTGCCGCCAAAATGCAATCGTGCCCTGACCCGCGAAGAATTCGCCGGAACACTTGAACCACATGGCTGGCAATGGTTTGACAAGCTTGGCGCGGCTGTCGAGTTCTGCAAAAAAGATGCTGGTACCATACTGATAACCGGTTCACTCTATCTTATTTCTGAAGCCTTGCGGATGTATGACAAAAATGTTTAAGCCTGGCATCGAAGTCTTTTTTGCCAATCAGGTCGCCAGCAGCCCACGGCGCGTTGCGGTAGTAACCAACTTTACCGGTCGCAACCGCGAGGGCCGCCATCTCGTCAACCTGCTGTCAACCAGCAGCAATTACCGACTTACCAGAATATTTACACCTGAACATGGCTTTACATCTGACGCTCCTGACGGAGAACACGTCGCCGACAGTCGAGAAAAGAGCCTTGACGTAGACATCATCAGTCTCTATGGCCCGAACAAAAAACCCGGGCGTGAACTGCTCAACGACATCGACCTGCTGATCTACGACATTCAGGATCTCGGCGTTCGCTTCTACACCTACATTTCGACTCTGCGCAACATTCTTGAAGCCGCTGACGAAGCTGGCCTGCCTGTCATCGTGCTCGACCGGCCCGATGTCATGGGCGGCATAACGGTTGAAGGGCCAATGCTGCAGCCTGGCTTTGAGTCTTTTGTCGGCCACCTGCCGATAGCTCTGCGCTACGGACTGACTGCCGGAGAACTGGCAAAATGGTGGCACGCCAGAAGCAGCATGAAAAATGAACTTTCGATTGTCTGCTGCGAAGACTACAGCTGCCCGAGGGAGTTCGACAGCCTCAATTTTCCGTGGTTCAAACCGTCACCAAGTATGCCCAACGTTGCTACCGCGCTGATGTATCCGGGCACATGCCTTTTCGAAGGCACCAACATCTCAGAGGGCCGCGGCAGCGACAGTCCTTTCCGGAATCTCGGGGCACCCTTCATAGATGCCGACAGATGGCTTGAATGTATAAAGCCTCTGCTGTCCGACCAGGTTTCTGTAACGACCTGCAGCTTTGTGCCGACGTTCAGCAAATTCACCGGCGAAACCTGCAATGGCATAAAACTGTCCTGCGAACACACGATAACAGATGCGGTTTATACCGGCGTATCAGCATTATGGGCGCTTATGCAATCACATCCGGGAATGGTTGAATTTACCGGCCGGCCCGGACTGGAACACTCCTTCATCGACTATCTGGCCGGAACCGACCTCATAAGAAAAGGGCTTATCTCTGGCGATAAGCCCCGCAAAATCATCGATAAAAGCAGCCGTGGCTGCGAAGAATTTGCCGCTGAGCGCCGGCGCTTTTTCCTCTACCCGCGCGAATGAGCTGAAAACAGGTTCAGCCTTCCGGGTGGGTGAGCTTCCAGCGGGTCAGCCAGACCTCATTGTTTTTGGCTTCGAGTACAAGCATGCTACCCTGACTGTCAAAGGCGATATCGCGTGGAAACAGCCTGGGCGGGCCATCCATTTTCCAGAACATATATCCGTTACTGGCTATCAATGAGAGTTTGCGCACGTTGTTTTCGAACGCC
>CAZMWO010000580.1:0-2595 GCA_964569565.1 uncultured bacterium
CCGATCCAGGTCCCGGAAAAGAAACTCGTTAAGTTCGCTCCAGGCAAAGCGCTGCGCGAAGCGGTAAACAAGAAATAATCCGCTCTCAGAGCCAAACGCAAACGAACTATGACATTTTCAGGGTCAACTCTGATCCGTCCCGGAACTCATGATTTCTGCGTACTGCTTATCAAGAAATCTCTTAAATAGCGCTTTTTCATTGGCAAGTTGCTGCAGCAGTGCATCATGGTTTTTCTTTTCGCAGACCCGGCAATCTCTCATAAAGGTTTTGAAATGAATCTTCTGCAAAACCTTCCAGTCTGAAAACAAAATATGCAGGGAAGGATCTCCATCCTTGCTCTGATCTAAAACCATCACGTACTGCTCTGACCTGTTATCATAATCTTCCTCGATGCGATTTGCTATGGATTCATGATACTGCCATGATCGCCGCTGAAGTTCTTTCAGTTGTGACTCCAGGCCATTCGCATTGATACGCATGTCATAAACCGAACAACCGTTTTTGCTCGGTTTGCCATGGTCTTCCCCAGGATAAAAGTTATACGGTATCAATTCCTGAATGTAATCATCCCCGAATTCATCCAGTTCCATCAAAATATACCGTGAAACCATACTCAGAGATGCGTAATAAAATTCGCTGTCTACAATCAAGCGAGCCCAAACTGAATGCAAACTTCCGCGATATGTCCGTGCACAATAACCTTCGCGAGTTTTACGATCCGCTTCCTGAAATTCGAAGTCATCTAAGTCGTATTGATACAACGTTTCAAAGTCTAATATGCTTTCGTTGTCAGCAAAATATTCGTTGAGGAAAAACAGATCTTCTCCAATTCCATATAGCGGCAATAAAATAGCGTTAAACTTTGTAGTGTCCTGAGCAGACAGGTCATGCCACGCATCGTCAAATGCGTCATCATCAGCGACTTCAACCCCGAAAGCCTCTTTCAGAATGAACTGGTGAAATTTGAATTGCAGATCAGACGACATAAACATGCGACACTTATTCTGCGTCTGCTCATCCCAGGAGAAATACCCCGGAATCAATTGGTTAACAGCCCTTTCCAGCACTGGGGCAAAGTGTGTTTTCATGTTATTCCCTTCACCAAACACTTCTTTGTGAGTTAGCAATTCCTTTTCATTTCTGGCTTTTTTGATACCGGCCATCAGATTATTGCTTTTATAAATCAAACTCGTTTTAGCTCCTCTGGTTTTAATGCTTATGCCGCCTTCTCATCAAGCACTTCTGCAATCCATTTGTTGATGCTTTTCCCGGCCTGAAGAGCTGCGCAGGCTATTTTCCGATGCAATTCCGTATTCAGGCGCAATATCAGTTTTCCAGAAAATGGCTTTTCAGGCGCTCTTTTGTGTTTCTTGCACATTTCCAGGTAATCATCTACCGAATCTTCCATTGCCTGGCGGAGCTCAGAAACCGATTCTCCCTGAAATGTGATTACATCACGAATACCAATGATTTCTCCATGGAAAATACTCGCTTCATCATCAAATTCTACCTGTCCGATATAGCCTTTGTATTTCAGCATGACTTTACCCCCGCATTCATTAAAAACCGCTTTACCGATGTGACAGCTCCCCGATCTGTTTCTTTCTGGGGATGCGGCCGATGAAATGTCGCAAAAACCCCGTTTAGAATAAATCTTACCCGTGAGCCATTACCTTCTTCTTTGTCAGCGCCAAGCGATATCAGCAAAGCCTCGACATCTTTCCATGGAATATTGGCTCTGACTGGAGTGTCAAAGATAAGCTTCAGGGTCTTTGCATGTTTGCTGTTCATAATTATATGATACTGCAAATAAGTATCATTGTAAAGCAGCCGAACTATTACCTTTTCAGGGTGAATTATTACTGGTTTACAAATAGGTAATAGTTGCGGGATTATATATCCAAAGAATCGTCCTTTCAAAGGAAGCGGTATGAAAAAAGAGATGTTCGACCGACTGGTTGAGGGCGTGAAGCAAGCTGTTAAAATTTACCGCGGAGAACAGCAGCCTTCAAGAGTGTTTGAAATACCGACGCCAACAAAACAGCCATCACATGAAACAATAGCTGCTATTGAAGAAGTCAGGGACATGAAGAAAAAACCTGCCAAAGACAAATCATATACAGACGTTGATGAAATGATGAAAGATCTGCTTAAGTGACACACACAGGAGCGCGATACCAAACGGAAATTTTAACCTGAAACCCGGAAAAACCGGCCGGAAAAGGGAAATCGGTGCTTGCCGGAACGCGGCCCACGTCCTGTTGACCGGGCCAACACTCCGGCAGCTTTGCCGCCGTCGCAGTTGCCCCGGTCTCGGAAAGCCCTTCGGGCTTCCGCAGGAGCGTGCAATGTCCAGCTGCCCGGCCGGGCTGCAGCGCTTATCATTTGATGTCATCGAGCCGGCCTTTTCGCGCCGCCTGCCACCAGTCGCCGCCCATCTGGACATTGGGGCCGCTGTCAGAAAGCTCTCCAGGTTTGCGGTGCTGTCTGTGTCTGAAAAAGCAGACCGCACCCGGAGCCGCTTGCTGGAAGAAAGACTGGCAACCAGTCAGAGCCCTGGTTGCCTCCAGCAGGTTGCGCCGCCGCGATCCCGG
>CAZMWO010000581.1:0-2589 GCA_964569565.1 uncultured bacterium
AATATAACGAGACTTCCGGGCGCAGTTCGATCGTGGTCGATTTTAACGACGACAGTATGACCAATGTCGAAATCAACGAGGCGGTGCGCAGCGGCGAGATTCTCGAAGAGGTCATCGCCCAGACCGCCGTCATATTTGGCGAGGAAGTCGCCCAGCAGGTGCGTGATGGCCGGCTTCAGGCCATCTGCCTCGATCATCACCCCGAACTCAAAGAGAGTGATGCCGGCATTCTGCTCAATCAGGAAGCGGTTATCAAGCAGGAGCTCAAACAGTGAAGCTGCAGCTTTACCCTGAGGACATATTGCTTGAATATGCCGAGAAGGCTTTTGTCGGCGGCATCGATGCGGCGGCAGTTAAACACGCTCAGTATCTCAATCGTCTGCCGCGCATGATCGAATTTTCCGAAGAATTTGCCGAACGCTGGCAGGCGCTGGTAAAGTCGGCGGTTAAGCGTTTTGTGGCCGATACTTTCAAATTGAGACCGTTCCTTTTCGATGTTGAAGGCTATACAAAGAGGTTTACCAGTGCTGACGAGCACTTCTGGAACTCCTGCGAATTCTCTTTTTCGCAGCGTGGTGCCGAAAGGCTTTATGAACTGCTTATGCGTGAGTTCATCGAAGAAGAACCGATGTTTCTGGTGGCAACACCTGATGATGGGCTGATATTGAGTATCTGCACCAATAATTTCGGGCGTTATTCATTTCCATGGATGTGCCGAAATCGCGCCAGCTGGCTGACGCAGGCGCTGTTCGTCGCCTGGCAGCAGGTTGTGATCGACCGCATTCCCTGGCAGTATCTGCTCGAAAACCCGGCTGAGGTTGCGCTGCCATTACGCGAATACCTGATCGAGCGCTGTGCTGATCTGCTGGTTGCCAGCAGCGGGCACCTGAGACATATCAACCCGGCCTCGCCAGGCCAGCATATCGATGTTGTTAACGACCTGCGCGAAGAAGCTGTTCCGCTCAGAGTCGCATTCAATATGCGGGGCTTTAACGAGACGGTTGAAGCTGTGCGCAAATTCATTAAAACGGCCGAAAAGGCATTTGAATACTGGGCCGGCGAGGGCAGTGCCGGTCTCGATGACGAAAAATTCATCAGAGGCGCAGTTCAGCAATACCGGTTTGCTGATGAAGTGCGTGAGTTCGAACAGCTGGTCAGCGATTATCTTGAAGGCCGTGGCATGGAGGAGGCAATTTATGAGTCGATCATACAGAATCAGAATTCCAATCGAAGTTCTACTTAGCAACGACAGGCTCGACAAGCTCGGCAGCTTTTCGATGCCATTCGACGTCATGCAGATTCTTCCTGCCGATCAGATGCAGGAACTGTTAAAGAAGTCGCTGCTTGCTGCCGGTTGCAGCGAGATCGGTGGTAAGATCGCTGTGCCTTGTAAAGAAGGTCAGACTGCTCTCATCGATGTAGTAAACCGTACTTTGCGGCTCAGGGTCGAGGGGCCGAAAGAATACGAAACCAGCGTCTACGAAGAGTCTATCAGAAGCGTGAATGCCGAAATAGAAAAGGCGCTTGCCGAAGGAGAGCAGATTGTCGGAAGAATGAGTCAGAGTGCTGACAGTCTTCTTGCCGCACAGATGGCTGCACAGTTGCGTGACCTCGCCATGGAAGCGCGCAAAGTGCTGAATGCCGCACTGAAGGAAATCTACCGTGAAGCCATAAAAACAAAGGCGTCGCAGATCGGCAATGTGACCAATATCAGCGAAAGCAGCGAAGGCGGCTCGACGCGCATACGCATCGAGGTTGCCGTCTGATCAGCGTTGGTGTACCAGCTGATTGAGAAAGTCGATGCGGTTCTGCAGGTCTTCGTCTGGAATCGAGCTGCTCTGCTGGTTTTTCAGAAACATCAGCATGCCCGAGATGTCGCGGGCAAAAGGTGCAAAGGCTTTCTGGTCGCCGGCTGATTCGATAAAATTATCGACAGTCTGCAGAGTCCCGCGGTCAGCATCGCGTTGAATGGTTCTGATCAGCAGGTTGGCGTAGTGCTCGCGCAGTCTGAAAGCGGCTTCGCTCTGGGTGTCAGAAACCTGCGTGATGGCTTCGGCAAAGGCCTGCATATCGACGCTGTGTGCCGCTCTCGCAATATTGCTGATCGGCCGGTCAGCTTCGAAAATCAGATCGTAAATGAAGCCTGATGCCGGCATGTACTCTTTGTCTTCGACGTTTTCGGGGGCGAGAGCCATGACGATGGTGGTCAGACTGTCATACTGATTGTTGCAGTTGATTTCGAAACTGCCGATCAGCCGGTTTTTGTCGGCCGGGTTGACCTCAAGCTTGAAAAAGCCGATTTTAGGCGCTTTGATACCGGTTGAATCCTGTTCGATCACGGCGACTCTGAAGTAGGGGTGTGTTGGCCCTATCGCTCTGCGGTAGCCAGAGAACGAAATTTTGAGCTGACCCGAGACGTTGGCGATGTCGGTGAAGAAGGCGTCGGAGCCCCAGACATAGACGCTTTCGCTTACTTTTGATGGTATCGTATTGATATGCCGGGTCGGCGGAAGTTTGAACTTTTTGAGCACTGACTGGCGGTAGGCGAAGCGGCCATCAACCAGTTTCGAATCATTGATGCGGTTGGTA
>CAZMWO010000582.1:0-2585 GCA_964569565.1 uncultured bacterium
GGGTGCTTCGCCAGTTGCAGAAGTATTTCAGGCATCGGGCGGTCAAGATCTATACTGGCTGACTGCAGAGATTCAATTTCACATTTTTTGAGCAGGCGCGCCGGGTTGGTGTCGAGCATTTCGAGAAAGGCACCGTCAGCATTGATCTTGCCGAGCATGTTACGATGCGCGCTACATGAAACGCCGACCGACACCGGGCAGGAGCCAGCGTGGCACCCCAGCCGCTTTCAGCAGCGATTTCACAGGCGCGGCGTTCCCACTCGCGGTCGCGATAAGGGCTGCCACTGCCATCAGGCGCAGTTGGCAGATCGTCATACCAGCCGGTCGAAGCCAGCTTCATTGTCTTGAGATTGGCTTCGGGTGATGTGCCTCCCACTACCACGACCAGCGTATATGGCGGGCAGGCAGCAACACCGAGGCCGCCGATCTTTTCTTTGAGAAAGGCGGTGAAAGCCTTTTCGTTGAGCAGGGCGCGGCTGCCCTGAAACAGCACGGTTTTGTTAGCCGAACCGCCGCCCTTGGCCATGAACATGAATTTATACTCTTCGCCCGGGCTGAACGCGATGTCGATCTGAGCCGGCAGGTTGTTTCCGGTGTTCTTCTCGTCGAACATGCCAAGTGGCGCCACCTGTGAAAAGCGCAGATGGTTCTCGGACCAGGCCTTTGCCACGCCCTGCGTCAGCATTTCTTCGTCGGCGCCTCCGGTCAACACACGTTCGCCGCGCCAGGCAAAAATCGTTGCCGTGCCGGTATCCTGGCACAGCGGCAGCTTGCCTTCGGCCGCAATAACCGCATTTTTGACCAGAGAACTGCAGACAAAGCGCTCGTTGGGCAGCGCGCTCGAATCGGCAGCAATCGCAGCCAGCTCATCGAGATGATCGGGGCGCAGATAATAAGACAGATCGTGAAACGCCTCTGCCGCCAGCTGCGTCAGCACCTGCGGCTGCACGTTAAGGAACTGCCGGCCGCCGATCGTTTCGAGACTGACGCCGTCACTGCTGATTTTGCGATACTGTCTGCTCATGCCTTCTGCCTTTCAATTCATATAGCTTGTTTTCGTTCTATTACACGTTCAAATTAGGCCAAACAACACACTCAATCTTTAAACTGCTTATGCCGGGCTCTCGGCAGGATCCCAACGCTACAACTCTCGCCAGACGCGAATATTGTTGAATAGCTATGGCTCTGCGTCAATCGTGCCTGGCTCGGCCGAGCTGCTCTATCCTGTGCAGCTCGGCATAAGCACATCCATGTGCAAAAAGTTTTCGCTTTTGGGGTGCCTGCCTGCGCCCTGGCAATGTTCTTGAACTTAGCCCTGTTCGTCGAAGTAGACCATGTCTTCGATGCCGGAGCGGTATTTTTTGCCGACCATGCCGACGAGCATGTATTCTTTCCAGATCGGGTCGAACATGTATTTCTTGAGCAGCCTGAAATCTTCGATTTCACCGGAAGTCTTGACATGCGTTCGCGTGCCGGTGCAGTACATTTCCTTTTCGCCGATGCGAATACGATCTTTGCCGCAGCCGATAATGGGCACATTTTTCTCGATAACGGCGCGCACCTTGCCTTCGAGTTCCTCAAGATCGATCTGCGGTTCTTCAGGAAACTTGATGACAAAGCCGTGCTTAACGTCTGAATGCAGCACGCGGCGCGTGTAATTATAGTCGGAAGCAAGAATCTGGCTGGTGATGTCTTCAGCTGAATGCGCCATTTTTCGATATTTGGTCGTCTTTTCGACGACGCTTTTGATCGAATCAGGCATCGGCCCGAACACGGTCGGACGCGCAACCAGCACCTCTTCGCCGATACCAAAGATGATCTGCGCATTGAAGCCGAGGGCCTTGTAAATCAGGTCGAAATGCTCGACAACGACGCGCCGGCCATCGCCGAGCGCACGATTTATTGCGTCGAGTATTTCGAACTGCTGATGAAATGCCAATTCATATCGGATATCGAGATGAAAGGTATGCGGCGCAAAAAAGTCACCGGCCTGAAAGTCGTAGATCGGCGCGGTTTTGACGTTGACGCCTTCGTCGTCGTTTGTCAGTTCCATGCCGGGAAACAGGCCGCGGATCAACGTCGATTTGCCGGAACCTTCAGCCCCGATGACGCCGATCAACAGATCGCTCGGCGTCAGATAGCGGTTGGCCAGCTGCCCGGCGAGAATGTAGAGGCGCGGCCGGCCGCGCGGTGCGTAATACACCGAGTAGAGCAGCGTCTCAAAATGCGACTGATTGGCGTGTAGAAACGATTCGTTGCCCATTTTAGAACTCTATCGCCAGCAACGGCGCGTGCTGCTGCGCTCCATAGATGTCGGTCTCGCCTGGCGCGCCAGAAGCCATCGGCCGTTTGATCGTAATCTTAACGGCATTGGCAGGAGCGAACCAGATCAGGCTGAGAATGTCACTTTCGCTGATCTTGAGGATGCCGGCAATCATCTTTTCGTTGATGATCTTCTGGCTCTTGAACTGTTCATAGAATTCGCGGTTCTTGAACATGATGTCGAAGGTAAGTTCGAAAGGCCCGGCGTTCTTGGAACGAATGACCTTGGCCGCTTCGAGAATATTTCTTTTCATGGCTGTTTC
>CAZMWO010000583.1:0-2585 GCA_964569565.1 uncultured bacterium
ACTTTCCTGGCAAACCTTCGACTGCTGTCTTTTCAGATATTCATTCCAAGCATGTTTCAGAAGCCTTTCGGTTAGTTTCTGGCCGGACTTGCGATTATCAGCGAACATAAAGCTTACCTTGTATCTGTTCGACCACGCGGCCAGAGTTCCAAGAACCGATTCTGGATTGACCTTTGAGCGATAGAGTCCACTTTCAATGCTTGTCAAATTTGCCTCGATCACCACCCAGAATCTTTCGAGAGTGTCGGCTCGGCTCAATTCCTTTTCAAACCGATCACGCCCGGTAGTGATGCAACCAATAAAATCATCAAGGCTTTTACGCTCAATGGAAACAACCGATTCAAGCCCGGCAAGGCTATAATCACCGGTTTTTAAAGCCGCCCTGGTTGATTCAAGAGTGAAGTTGTATGGCAGTTGTTCGCGGGTGTCTATTATGACAACCGCCTTCTCTGATTCAATTTTGCTCATGCTACCTCCATGTATTTTGAGCTGTTGGCTATGCCGCCAACCTTCGTTTACTTTTCGGCAAGTATGCCGCTGCATCTTCAATCGCCGCCGCCAGAACTGACAGCGCAAAATTGTAATCGTCAGTCCCAACCTTGCAGGTGTCGAGAGTATTCAAGGCTCGGTCAAGTTGATATCGATCTGCTTCACCGACAAAACCTAACAGCCTTGTCGCTTCAATTATCAATACTTCAGATTCTGTAGTATCTATTTTAGATAGCGGCAAACTTTGCAATTCCTCGGCCTGTGACGCGTTTATTTTATGCTGGTCAGACTCAGAGTCGTCTGAGACGTTTTCAGTCGCTTGTTGCGCTTCTAAATCAGTCGTTGCTTTTGGTCTTGTTATCTTCGACGGCTCATTGGTTTGTCTGCGGTTGATAAGCCCGGCCATTACCCACGCCTTCAAATTCATTCCCGATCTACGGGCGTCGGTGTGGTCTTTGCCATATCTGGCAGGTATTGGGTGTGGCTGGAAGTTTGCAAGGGCGTTTTTCCAGGGCAGAAGATTTGTTGCTTGTTTCCCGACTTCGTCAGAGTCAAGGCTTACCAATGACACATTACCGGCCGCCATTACTTCAACAGTTGCCTGATCTGGTCGAAAGCTGACGCCGCCAGTGGCAATTGGGGTAACAATGCTTCCGGCTTCCTGCCAGAGAAGAATAGCGTCAAGCTCTGACTCTACTACAATGTGCGCCGGGGCTGACTGACCGAAAAACGCCGGGGAGGTATTGCTACCGGGCAGAAGAATATAGCGCGGCTCGCCTTCTGGCCGTCTGATTTTTATTCGGCTTAACCGGCCTTTAGAGTCGTGGCAAGGAATAACCAGCCCGGCAGGAATGAAAACAGTTTTTGGTTTGCCTTTGTCGTTCAATTCTTCGGGCAATCCCCACGACCTTCGAGGTTCATACTTGTTGGCCGGGTTCCAGCCGACTCTAAAGCATTTAACTGTGTCCAAAGAGATAAATCGTTCTGACTCCAGCCATGACAAAACCGTCTTATTGCTCAATAATTCGGCATGCGCCCGGTCGATCAATTTTGCGGCTACCTTCTGCCATGTGGTCGGTGGCGGCGCGATCAGCTTCAATGTCTGCCGGGCAGGTGAGCGACCTTCACGCTTAAATCCAGCCGTCAGAGGTCTACCGGCTATCTGACAAGCTGTTTTGAAGTCAACGCCTTCGACCAGTCTGATGAGGTCTATCAAATCGCCGCGCCCTGGGTGACACTGCCGACAAAAGAAATGATCATCCCACGAGCAAAAACGGTCGTCTCCACCACATGCCGGGCAGGAAGAAGAATGTTCACCCGTTGAGGAAACTTCTTTCGGCTCGATTCCATTTTCTCTGAGGTAATCGAAAATATTCATGCCTCTATTTCACCTTTTACTGGATTCAAATTTTGCGCCCAAAAATCCCGAGGGTATAAAAACCCGGAAACTGTAACCGGGTTTTATATCCCTTTAGGGATAGGTTTGGATACACTTTCATTTTTTGCCCTGTAACTCGCTGCTGATGCTGAAATAAACTGTTGCCCGTGCCAAGTGAATCCGGCCTCGGATACAGTTATTCGGATACAGTTTTGTTTTCAGCCCACAGAGCGGAAATAAACTGTAACCGGGCTTTTGAATACACTTGAATACAGTTTGTGTTTTTCTGCTATAACTGGCTTGTAGAACTGAAATAAACTGTAACCGGGCACTTTCTTTTGCTTCAATCACAGTTTCCCTGCGCTGCTGATGCGGGATTTTGCTAATGCTCGCTCTCAGAGCGGGAATAAACTGTAGCCGGGTTTCAAATACACTTTGATACGGTTTCATTTTTTAGCAAGTTCCGGTATATCTGGTTGAAAATTTTGGCTTGGTTCTGATTCTTCAAGTTTCGGCGTATAACCACAAACTGTTATTACTCGTTTGTTGTTTCTGCCACCCGCCGCTTGCCCGATAACAATTTTGTTTTCTGCTTCTAGTCGCAAAACATGCCCCGCCATATCGTCTTTGAGACTTTTAATCCCGGCTTTTTCCATTCCCGCTCGAATGGCTTTTTCCACGAGATTCTTGGGCTCGGTGGTCAGTCCTCGATAGGTAA
>CAZMWO010000584.1:0-2584 GCA_964569565.1 uncultured bacterium
GGCTTTCCGGGTGCCATTGTACGAAGATGCCAAAAACGCCGTCACTGCGCTCTATCGCTTCAATGACCCCGTCGCTGCTGCGAGCGGTTGGAAAAAAGCCTTCGCCCAGTTTGCCGATAGCCTGATGATGACGGGAAATTACTCTGGTCGTGCGCTTCTGCAGTATTTTTTCGAGCAGGCTGCCGGGCGCCAGAGCGACATGATGAAAGTTCGTATACATGCTGCCGTCGCGATGGCTGACTTTTTTTCCGACAAGTTCCGGAATATCCTGTATCAGCGTGCCGCCCCGGCAGACGTTGCTGAACTGCATACCCAGGCAGATGCCCAGCACCGGCTTGTTCGAGTCGAGAAACGCCTTGATGAAGCGCCGCTCAAATTCAAAACGGGACGTTTCCATGACGCTGGTGGTGGTATGTGGAACCTGGTTGTAGAACTCGGGCGGAATGTCGGGGCCGCCCGAAAAAACAGCGCCGTCAAGTATTCTGACAAGAGCGTCGATCGTTTTTTCGTCGCTGGTGGGCGCAAGAATGATGGCGATACCTCCGTTGCGCTGAATGGCCGCAACGTAGTCATTGTTAAGCTGTATCGTATTATTGCTGAAAGAGGGGGTTATGCCGATGAGCGGCGTTCTTTCGGCTGCTGGAAGCGGAGTTGCCACTGCCAGTGCCGCCAATATTGCTGCCAGAAACAATCTTTTCATATGATTTCCTCTAATTTTATCAGTGTCTGCGACAAGGTAACACAAAACCACTTGCAATTTTAATCATAAACTGTACATTTTCTGCTCATAACAGTAAAGGGACTGGTTGACCCGTGACCCAGAAAGACCGACCGCTGATACTTATCGTCGATGATGCGCCTTCAAGCCTGAAGGTGGTTGCCAACATTCTTGGCGGCACTGATTACCGGCTTGCGCTTGCCGAAAACGGTGCCGCCGCGCTCAGCTTTATCGCTGAAAAGCAGCCTGATCTGGTGCTTTTAGATATAGTGATGCCCGACATGGATGGCTTTGCAGTCTGCAAAAAACTCAAGGAGTCTGAGAATACTGCTTCGATTCCGGTAATTTTTCTGACCGGTCATGCGGACAACAACTCTGTTACGAGAAGTTACGACCTTGGCGGTGCGGACTACATCACCAAGCCTTTTAACGCCACCGAGCTGCAGACAAAGGTCAAAAATCATCTCGAACTGGCAACGCTGAAAAAAAGCAACGGAAACAATGGAAACAATGGGAAACACTGAAAAATCGTCTGACCCTGCGAACGCTATCAGCGCTACTGCGACTGAGAACTGTCTCCGTTCCTGGTAATACCAGAACCCTGATAGAGTCCGAGCTCTCGCAATCTTGCTTCCAGCCGGCGTTGAAAACCGGCTTCGTCGATGCCTGAGAATACCGGCGCTATCAGCATATCGAGCGGAACCCGGCTGACAAAGCGCTCGAGGTAGATGTCCGGCGACAGGTGTTCGATGAATTCACACACCTTGTCGACGTATTCGTCGAGGCTGTAAAGGTGATAGTTTTCCGGATGTTTCGCGTAGAGTTCTTCAAGGCGGGAACCTTTGACAATCTGTAGATGGTGCAGCTTGACCATGTCGGCGCCTGAAGTCGAAACAGCTCTGGCAGCCGTGGCCATGTGATCGGATTTTTCACCGGGCAGGCCGCTGATAAGATGAATGCACACCGGTATTCCTGCCGATTTTAGCATGTTGATCGATTTAAGTGCCGCCGCTGTTTCGTGACATCTGTTCATACCGGCAAGAACCGCATCGTCGAAAGACTCTACGCCCAGTTCAAGTCTGATAAAGGTTCTGTCTGCCATTTCCTGTAGCAGCGCAATGATCCCGGCATCGATGCAGTCGGGTCTGGTGGCGATTATCAGGCCTTCGATTCCCTGGCCGGCAGCAGCTTCGAGATATTTCTGACGAAGGATTTCGACAGGCGCATAAGTGCATGAATACGACTGAAAATAGGCAAAAAAGCGGTTGCAGCCATATCGTTTTGCGTAATATTCGCGTCCATCCCGCAGTTGATCGGCGATTGCATGTTGTGCTGTGCTGTAAAATGGCGAAAAACTTGCGTTGCTGCAATACAGACAGCCGCGGTCAGACAGTTTGCCGTCACGGTTAGGGCATGAAAAGCCGGCGTCGACCGGAATTTTCTGAATTCGCTGGCCAAAGCGGGTTTTGACCCAGGAGCTGGCGCGGTTGAACAGCGGTTTCATTTAGAATCTGAACAGAAGATGGTCGTTGCAGTGATGCATCGAATTGAGCAGGCTCTCGATGCTGCGCAACAGGTCGAGCAGAAGTATGCTTTCGAGCGGGTCGTGCTCGCCTTTCTTGATGCGGTCGATGAGGTTGCTGCGGGCCGCACGCTGCAACATCGACTGGCTGTATATCTGATGATGCATCTCCTCAGCCTGTTTTTCGCCGGGTTTAAGATCTGAATAAAGCAGTTTGAATATCTCAGAGATTCTGTTGATACAGATATGCATCTCTTCACGCGAGTCCGGTGAAAGCTTTTTGCCGCTTTCGGCATTCTCGACCATCAGCGCCATCATCTTGTTGAGCTGCGAAGAGATGATCT
>CAZMWO010000585.1:0-2576 GCA_964569565.1 uncultured bacterium
CTGTCGACTCTTATCGGATTGCTCTCGTGCAGAAAGCCCATCGAATATGTATCGACCTGCAGTTTTGCGATGCCGTATACGGACATGACCGATAGAATTGCGACAATTACCAGAATATGAACGTAGTAGCGTGGCATGCGCTGCATCCACCAGTCGACCTGAGCTTCGAACGGCCTTCTGATCTGCACTTCTTCCTTAAGTTCGATCTGACCGAGAATAAAGGCGGCAACGATCATCGAAACAACGTATTCAGCCATACAGGCAAACGCCGCGAAGGCACCAAAGACCCGCAGCACGTCGAGTGGGCTGGTAACGAGGGCGAGAAAGCCGGCAAAGTTGGTCAGCGAGGTAAAAAGACAGGGCGATAGAACTTCGCAAAAGACGTATTCAAGGCCTTGTTCGCGATTCTCTCTGACTCTGGCCGAATTGAAACAGTAATTATTGTAAGCATAGGCCACGTCTGAGACAGAAAGAATCATCATCAGTGTCGGCAGAACGATGGTGACCATGTTGAAGTTCTGCCCGAACAGACCGTAAAAACCGAGGAAACCGAGACCACTGAAGAACATTGCTCCGAGTGCCATGAAGAGAAAAACCCATGACCGGTAAAGAATGTAGACCATCAAAGCGATAGCGACATAGGCGACCGCGTTGAATACCACCCCGTCCTGAATGCTCAGGCGGTTGAGTTCGTTATACATGACACCCATGCCGGCCAGCCTGAAATTGAACCCCTTGAGCTTCTGCCGCATCGAATCAATGATTTCCGGGCGGCGGCTGTCCATGTCAGGCGTTGCAACAGGTTCAGCAATGATGATCGCCCAGGTTGCACTGGCGTTTTTGAGAATCCGCTGTTTGAACGGATCGTCCATGAAGCGCTGCCTGATTTTTTCGGCCTCTTCAAGCGTATTGACCGGGCCGCTCATCAGATCTTCGATGATCAGCTCTTCGCCACTCAAACCGATAAACGGCGAAAGACCGACACTGAGAACCCGTTTGAAATTGTGCGTATCGTCTTCGATTTCTTTCGACGCTTTATAGATGGCTGAGAGTGTAGCCGGCGAAAACATGCCGTCACGGCTGCAGTCGATCATGGCCAGAATGACTTCATCGTTGCCGTAACGTTTTTTGAATTCGTTATAGGCTTCGAGCGCCGGGTCGCCTTCGAGAAACCAGAGTTCGAGACTGTTATCTATGCTGATATTGCGGGAAAAATACAGACCGGCAAAGCACAGAATCAACAGCAGCATCGCCAGAATACGGCGATGCCGCACAAGATAGATCGCGGCAACACGAAACTGCCTGTCGGCGAAGCGTTGTGCTGACGCGTGGCCAGCTGGTTCCTGATGTTCATTCGTATTCATTTACTGGTGCCTCGTTATTACATTCAGATACAGATGCTCAGTTCCAGGATTTCTGGCGAGATTGAACATCTCTGCCATCCAATCGATCTGAAATTCTATCAGCGCTGACTTACCGTCAGCCTGCGAAGTGAATTCGAGCAAACGCTCTGGAGCTGGTGGGAGTCAGCCGTCGCTACGCGGCATCTGAGCAATAACGAAACCCCACTTTTTTACAGGATGAACGAAAAAAGACGTTCGCCTGTTCTGTATGGGGATGGTAGCAGATTGCAGTGAAGAAAAGACGATTGCCGAGAAGTCTCTGAATGCGCAGGACGGGTTCATTGACGATCTTATATCAGGCGCTGTCAATCTGGTAACGTCTGCTGTTGCATTTATCCGGCAGTTGTCGTGCAAAACGACGGGTTCTCTGACGACGCCGTCTTTCTGATTTCCATAAAAACAAAACAGCTCTCCGTCTGTCATCCAGAGAGTCTGGCAGAGGAAGGCGATCAGAAAAACGAACAACAGTGCTTTTCTCATGGAGCAATGATAACACGGTTAAGCGAAGAACACCATTCAAAAAACAGTGTAAAAACAGCGTCACAGCTTTCGGAAGTGTAAAACAGTTGACAACAGCAATCTCAGCAGATATATTACGAAGCTGTCAATATAGAAAAGAGTTCTGAAGGAATGCTGTTCTGAAGGAGATTTGTGTGGACACTCAACTTTTGTTCTGGCTTGCGCCGGCAGGCTCACTGATCGCTCTTGTTTTTGCGTATTATTTTTTCAATGCCATGATGCAGGCGGATCCCGGCTCTGAAAAGTCCCGGGAAATCGCCGGTTACGTCAAAGAAGGCGCCATGTCATACCTCTGGTCGCAGTACCGGGTAGTCGGCATCTTTTTCGTAGTTGCCTTCGCATTCTTTTCGTTCCTGGCTTTCGTACTGAAGGTTCAGAGCGCATGGACGCCTTTTGCCTTTCTCACCGGCGGTTTCTTTTCAGGCCTCTCAGGTTATCTGGGCATGATTACCGCTACGAACGCCAGCAACCGCACAGCGGCAGCGGCAGCGAAGTCGCTCAATCAGGGACTGCAGGTAGCATTCCGCAGCGGCGCCGTAATGGGCTTCGTCGTTGTTGGTCTTGGCCTCCTCGACATCTCGATCTGGTGGAAAATTCTCACCCATATCATGACGTTGAGCGAAACTACTTTCAAAGACAGCATGTTTGCCGTGC
>CAZMWO010000586.1:0-2553 GCA_964569565.1 uncultured bacterium
AGGCGCGGAAACTTCGAGCCAGGCAACTTTGACGCAGAGCCATAGCTATTAAACATTACTAACGTCTGGTGAGAGTTGTAGCGAATGAGGGCAAGCCATCCGCATCTCTAACGGCTGAAGCCGTAAGAGCTGCCTAATTCCGCCGAGAGCCCGGGAAAGCAGTATACCGAAGGTTCAATCTTGAAAGTCAACTTTGACAGACCACTAATCCTCTGTCACATTTGAATGTATGCTTATAAACTGTCATTGCGAGGAGCGTAGCGACGAAGCAATCTCTTTGACAATGGGATTGCTTTGTCGGGCTGAAGCCCTCCCCGCAATGACGGCAAGCCACAAACTCAATGTTGCCAAAGCGCTGGTCGCAAAAAATAAAATTCTCCAGGGAGTAACCATGAAAAGACCGTTATTGAATTGTCTGTTTTGTTGTTTTGTCGCCTGTCTGCTGGCCCTCACGCCGGCTATGGCTGCCGAAGGTCTGCAGGCGGTAATAAAGACTACCACCGGAAACACCATCACCGTAACCTCGATCGCACCTGACGGCCGCATCGAATTTACGCCAGTGGGCGGCAAAAAGGTGCAGATTTTGTTCAAAGATATTGCCAGCATCGAATCTAATTCAGAGACGCGTGAATCAACCGTCACCACACATGACGGTCAAGTACATAAAATGATGCGCGCCAACATCTTTGTCGGTTACAGTGCCTATATGAGCTTCACCGGAACCGACCAGAATGGCGAAGACGCCAACGGCACCATTACCGGCTCTGACATCGTTTCGATGGTCTTCAGCAAAGCAGCGGCCGCGCCTGCTCAGGCAGAACCCCAGGCAACCGGCAGCGACGCAGCTGAACCGGAGAAGGCTGCCAGCACTCCGGCAGTTGACCCGACTGTAAGACCAAAAAGTCCTTCCAAACGTCTCCCGACCAGCAATCTTGACTACTGCTACGATCAGATTGCCGAATTCAACAAAAACATCGATGCGATTATCGATAAATACAACAAACTAAAGTCTGAAAACAAGTTGTATGACGCCTGCAAAGCCAGAGGCGGCGTAGACTCTGTCAACCTCCTGAGCCTGCAGACTGAAGTTCAGTTTTATTTCAGCAGCATAACCGAATACTATTACGGTGCCCTGCTCGATGGCTGGGAGACCACGGATCCAGACATAACCCCGCTGCATGCCGGAATTGGCAACGCAGTTAAAAAAGCTGCACAGGTAGAATACTGGACCTGCGCCGACCCGGCCGAAAAGCTCGATGCCGCCAGACCCGAATTTTTCAAGAACTGGGATAAAATTCGCCTGGAAGCCTTTGAAGCCATGGTTCAGACGACAAAGATGAACAACGCACAGCAGGGCCAGGAGCTTATGGAAAGCGCCAAAAGCCGCGTGGCCAGTGCCGAGAAGTATTTCGCCGATGAGGGCGCTCAGCCGCACCCCGCATTGCTTCGCCTCAAAGCAGAAGTAGAACGACTCGAAGGCGAATGCAAAGCAGGGTTCGCAGCGGCCGGCAATGCAAAAGATGCCGCATACGCAGCATGGGAAGCTCTTCGCGCCGAACGCCAGCGCTTGAACGACATAATGTACAAGATCGAAAACGGCCAGGTTCATCCCAATAATCACGAAAGCTTTATCGAAGAACTTGAAAAGTTTGAGAAAACCGAGTCAGCAGTTATGCGCGAGAAGATCGAAGCTCTCGGCAAAACCTGCAACAATGATCTTGAAAATCTTGAAGCTGCCATGGAAGCGCTTCTCGGCAAAAACCCCTCCGGCTGGGACTGGAGCGCTGAAGTCAAGCATTTCGACAAAATCAGCAAGGCAATAGCTCCCTTGCGCAAGAGTGTTGGCGAAGACATAGCCAGTATCGCTGATCGTGATCTCAAGGGCATGAGCTCTTTCGATGAAGCAATTCGCCCTAAGATGTTCGAAAAGCTCAAAACGCTTGTCCATCTCGGCTTGCGTTATGATCCGCACAACACAGCCCTCATCGAGCTCGCTCCCAAGGTCGAAGAAGCTGCCGCCGGCGATGCCGCCGCGGTTCAGAAGCAGATCGCCGAGCGCCAGTGGCCTGGCGACCACAAGGGCTTCTCCGGCCCCGGCACCCCGGCTGAACTGAATCAGGCCGCCCTCGACTACTTCAACTCAACCTGCAAGCCCACCGAAAAGGCGCTCAAAGCCTGCATCGTCGAGTCCGACTGGTATTGCTTCAAACGCAATATCTTCGGCCAGCCGATTCAATGGGCGCTGACCTTCTGGGTTGCCGTCGATGTCGAAGGCGAAACCAGCGATGATATCGTCTACGCCTGGAGCATCTCGTTTCTGACCGAAGAAAACGTCGGAGTTGAAAAAGCTCCTCCGTTCAAATGGGCCGCCTTCAACTTCAAACAGAAAATGAAACGCGCCAACGTACCCGGCCTCAAATAACCTCCGCGCCAGCAAAGAGGGCAGCTTCACACTGAAGCCTGCCCTCTTTTTTTGCCTCAAGTCTTACAGCAATTTTCGGTGAGGCGCAAGACCATCATCAACAGTGGTCACGATGTAGGGGTTTGACTTTT
>CAZMWO010000587.1:0-2536 GCA_964569565.1 uncultured bacterium
GGGCATATATGGAGGAAACTATGCTGAGAAAATACGTGACTTTATTACTGTTTCTGGGGCTGAGCGTGTCGCTTGCGGCTCAGAGCCTCGAGATAGTTGAACTTGACGAAGACATGAAACCGGTGGCGACAGCCTCACCAGCTCTTGACCAGCAGAATGTCTGCCTTGAAGATGTGGTTGAGCTGGCTTTAAAGAATAACCGCGCGATAAAGTCTTCTGAATTCAATATCAAAAAGGCGCGTGGACAGGTCGATCAGGCGCGTTCGATCGGTGGTCTCAAGTTTTCGGGTAATATGACCCAGACCAGAATCAAAGACGTGCCATCGGCCAACTTCGGCGGCCAGACCATCGAAATGGGTCGCAACGATATTCAGAAAATCTGGGGTGAGCTCACACAGCCAGTCTATCTCGGCGAAAAAGACCGGGCCGCTGTCAACTCAGCCCGTCTTGGCCAGCTGATTGCCGAGTCAGCGCACACTCTGACGCAACAGCAGATAATCATGGCTGCCAGCCTGAGCTATTATTCATGGCTCTATGCGCGCGAAGTCGAAGATGTCGGCAAGATGGACCGCGAACTCGCCCAGGCACATTTCGACCTTGTTGAAAAGAGATACGAAGCCGAGCAGACTTCGAAATATGAAGTGCTCAGAGCCGAAGTGCGGCTGGCCCAGAACCGCAGCGCCTATATCAAAGACCGCAACGACACCGAGCTGGCACGGCTAAGCCTGCTCAAGCTGCTGTCGCTGCCGCTCGACATGGTTGTTGATACCGGCTGCCGTCTCGAAGTCGAGAGCGTCGAACCGAATCTCGAAGAAGATATCGCCATGTCAGAAGAACGGCGCGAAGACCTGCTGATCAAAAGACGTGCATGCAAAATCGCCGATGAACAGATCAGAGCCGCCCGCGGCGAGAAAAAGCTTACCGCTGCTCTGTTTGCGCAATATGGCACCGAGAATCCCTCTTCTTATGCCGACATGGGAAAGGTCGAGCGCAAGTCTTACTGGCTGGCCGGCCTGTCGCTCAATCTGCCGATCATGGATGCCGGTTTCAGTCGCGGCAAAGTCGGCGAAGCGCGAGCGGCAAGGTCGCAGAGTGAGAATGAATATTTCGATGCGGTTGAGCAGGCCCAGCTTGAGATTCGTCAGGCTTATCTGACGCTGAAAAGCTCGGAAGAAATTGTGGCGGCCCAGAAAGAAAACCTCAAGCAGGCCGAAGAAACCATGCGACTCGCCAACGTCAGATACGAAAACGGCCTGTTCACCCAGGTCGATCTGTTCGACGCCGAAACCGCGTATTCGAATACCCGGCTGCAATATCTGCAGGCGGTTTTCTTTCATCACCAGGCCCGGCTTGCTTATCTTCTCGCTACCGGCCGCCTTGGCCGTGACCGCATAGGCTGAAACGGAGATTATTATGAGATCACGCCGGTTTTCTGTGTCTGCAAAGTTGTTTGTAATGGCCGCATCTTTTATATTTGCTTCTCAGCTTCTGCCGGCACAGGAAGCCAGCCGGGCCATACCGGTGTTCGCCACAAAGGTAACCACCGGTACGATCAATCGACGTATCGATACTTCGGCCGATGTTCTGCCTCTGCTCGGTGTTTCGGTTCATCCCGAGGCCGCCGGTCGCATCGTTGAAATCTACGTCGATGTCGGTTCGCAGGTTAAAAAAGGCCAGGAACTCGCCAAGATCAACGACGATGTGCAGCAGGCGCAGTTCGCGCAGGCCGAGGCCGCAGTTACCGTTGCCAAAGCTTCGATTGAGCTGCAAAAAGTCATGTATGAGAGCGCTCAATCCGCTCTGCTCGCGGCCAAGGCCGGTGTCGAAGCTGCCAGTTCCCAGCAGAAAAATCTGGCGCAGACCCGTACCCGTCTCGAAAAGTTGCTTAAAGAAGGCGCGGTGTCGCGCCAGCAGTTCGACGATCTGATGGCTCAGTATGATTCGGCGAACGCCCGACTCGTCGCAGCAAATACCGATGTCAGCCGGGCCAATGACGCGGTGATGTCGGCAAAGATGACGATTGGCGTGCGGCGGGCCGAGCTTGTTCAGGCCGAAGCCAATCTTAACGCCATTCGAGTCGCGCTCGAAAATACCATGGTTCGCGCACCTTTCGATGGCGTTGTCGTTGCGCGACATGCCGATCCCGGTGCCATGGCCAACCCGGCTGCCCCCCTTTTCAAGGTCGAGCAGATCAACCCGGTCAGAATCATTGCATCGGTTATCGAAAAAGATATCGATCAGATCAGATCAGGCAAGACTCCGGTCATAATCAACCTTGACTCCATCAACGAAGCCTACGAGGCAGTCGCCGATCTGGTGCATCCTGCGATAGATGCCGTCAGCAAAACCGGTCGCGTCGAAATTATTCTCAAAAACCCCGAAAACCGGATTCGCAGCGGCATGTTCGCGCGGCTCAGCTTTCTGCTCAACACCAGCGTCGATGTTCCTGTCGTGGCGCGCGATTCGCTGATTCGCCACAATGGCCAGCATTTCGTCTACGTCATCGAAAATGACCGGGCTGTGCGGCGCCAGGTCG
>CAZMWO010000588.1:0-2534 GCA_964569565.1 uncultured bacterium
CAACCGCGCGAGATTACGCCGAAATCGGCAGAACCTATCTCGGCCTCGCATCTGCTCTCGCCAGCAGCGGTGAAACCGAAAGTGCAGCCAATGCCGCCGGCTACGGCCTCGCCGCTCTCGATGCCGAACTGCAGCAGAATCCGGCAAATGGCCGCGCCAGCCTGTATGCCGCGCTCTACCACTTCGAACGCAACGACATGACTGCCGCCCGCCAGGTTCTTAATCGTGGCATGGCCGGCGATTGCGATCCACAGACCAGAAAACGCCTGACCGCACTTCTCAACAGTCTCGGATCCTGAACCGATCGCAGATTTAAGAAAGCTGCCCGGCTTGATGTACAGCCGGGCAGCTTTTTTTTTGCAGGCAAGTTGCATTTAATATAAGTTTTTGGGTTGCAATTTATTCTACTTTCTCATTATAATCTGCAGTTAAGATTCCAGATTTCCGGAGGATTCCAGATAATGGCCAAAACGATACTAGTGGCTGAAGACTCCTTGATGTTGCGAAAGGTCGCGTGCTTTCCGCTCGAAAAGGCGGGATACAAAGTGCTCGAAGCTAACAATGGCATCGAGGCGATCGAAGCAATGTCAAAGAATGAAGTAGATATCATCATAACCGACCTCAACATGCCGGGTATGGATGGTTTCGAACTCATCACCCAGGTCAAGGAAAACGACAAATTCAAACACATCCCCATCATTATTCTCACTACCGAAGGCAAAAAAGAGATGGTCATGAAGGGGCTCACCCTCGGCGCCAATTCATTTCTGCAGAAGCCAATCAAACCGGATCTGATGCTTCAGGAAGTAGAACGGCTCCTTGGTAAATCTTCGGGCAAGGGAGGCTGAAACCATGACAAGTTCAACCACGTTACTTGAACAACTCAGAAATTCAGATCCTTCGCTGCGGCGCAAGGCTGTTCGCGAGCTTACCAGATTTCCTGAAGAAAAACCTGTTGTCGAAGCCCTGTGCGAAGCACTTGGCGATCCCAACAAGGGCGTTCAGAACATCACTATCGAGGCGCTCGCTTCGATGCGGCACGAAAACACTGTTTATAGCCTGATTCCGGTAGTCAAGAGTTCAGATTTGAATACCAGAAACGCTGGCATGACAATTTTGCGTAATCTCGGGCCGATGGCGATTTCTCCGCTTGTCGAAGCGCTCAGCGGTTCCGAAGATGTTGACGAAATCATTCAGATTCTTGTCATTCTCGGTGATATCAAATCACCGCTCGCCACCGACTATGTCATCAAATTCATCAATCATGACGACGACAACGTCAAGACGACTTCTGTTGAATCTCTTGGTAAAATCCAGGATCCCAAGGCCGTCGACATCCTCATGGAAACCTACAAGACTTCCGATATTCTCAAATATTCGGTTGTCGAAGCTCTTGGCAACATCGCAATAGAAAAGGCTTTGCCGGTTATTCTCGGCGCTCTCGAATCGGTTGATATTCTTGAATACTTTACCGCTATCGGCGCCCTTGGCTCGATGGAATCGGTTCAGGGTATCGATCCTCTTTTCGCAAAGCTTCTCAAAGAAGAAGACAGCGGCACCCGTCGTCTTATCTTCAAATCTCTTGCCCAGATCGAAGAAGCCAACCCGGGTTCGCTCAAGAAGCTCGACCAGGTTTCGGTTAAGCCGATTCTGCTGTCGCTCATGGAAAACCAGGATGCAGCTGAATATCGCTATATGGTGCGGGTTGCCGCCTCATTTGGTGATGACGCCTACGCCGCTCCACTGATGAGTGCTCTCGAAGCCAATGACAGTGACATTGCCGACATCGCTTTCGAAGGTATCATGCGCATTGGCAAAAAAGCCGTCAGATGCGCTCTCGATCGCGTCGGCCGCGTTGAGCCGCCGGTTGCCGTAAGAATATTCAACTTTCTTACCCGCTGCCCGTCCAGCGAAATTCCCGGTGCTACTTCGCTGTTCGCTCAGCACCACGATGACTCGGTTCGACAGGCTTTTGCGCTTACTCTCGGCGCCAACCCCTCCGATCAGTCTTTCAGCACGCTCAAGACCATGCTTGACGATGCCGACGAAATCGTGCGTCGCAACGTCGTCGCCGGTATTGCCAAAATGCTCGATTACGACGGAGCCCTCACCGCGCTGATCAATAAATTCAAGGATATCAACGGTCACGTCAGGCGTGAAGCCTGTCTGGCTATGGCCAATTCAACTTCGGCTCAACTCGTCGAGCCATTGTTCAATGTTGTGACGACCGAGCCCTACGGCGATGTCCGCGAAGCCGCCGCTGCGGTTCTGGCCCGCCGCAAAGACCCGGCTATTACCAAAAGACTGCTCGAAATGCTCGAAAGCGACAATTCACGAATTCGCGAAACTATCTCGCGCACCATCTGGCAGTGCGGTTCGACCCTGGCCGTCGATTCGCTCATTCATAAGCTGAACGACAAAGAATGGCGTGTTGCCGTGAATTCATGTTTCTCACTCGAGAACATGAAAGATCTCAAGTCGATCTTTCCGCTTAAAGAACTGCTCAAAAACGGCGACTGGCAGATCAGAATCGC
>CAZMWO010000589.1:0-2529 GCA_964569565.1 uncultured bacterium
ATGGTCTCGTCGAATCAGCAGGATGCAATAGTCGGCTTTGACGTGTCTTTTCGCGATTATTTCAAGAAGGCGATGGCGGGGCAAAGCGACGACATGATCGACTACGGCAAGGTCACCGGGCAGCTCGGGTTTTATTCGATACATCCGGTATTCAGGCCTGACGACAGAAAAGTTCTCGGCGCCTTTGCGGTCAAACGCAATCTCGGCGATCTTGAAGAGCTGCTCAAATTATATCATCCGGCCATGATCGTAGATGAAAACGGCACGGTATTCATTGCCAGCGACAAAAGCTTCGAACAACTCAATTACATTCAATGCCTTTCTATACTGCCCCACTATCATGAGCAACCTGCCGTCGACACGGTGGCTCCTGTAATAGCACATGATACGCACGTTGCAGCCAGACTCAACAAGCAAGGCTGGCGGGTAGTCATGCTTCCGGCTGCCGCTGGCGAAAATTCAGATGCCCTCTGGTTGATGATTACACTGAGTCTGGTTTCATTGACGATAATACTGGTGCTTAACTCGACCGTTATCAGCATCAGATCGCGCGAAGACTATGAAGTAGCGCAGGAGCGCTTTCAAACCGTCTTTTATCACGCACCTGACAGCATGCTTATCATTTCAGCTCGAAACCTCGAGATACTTGAAGCCAACAACAGCATGAAACGTCAGTTCATGCAGGCCGGCGAGGTTATCGGCGCAAGTTACCTCTCGCTGATTCCGCCAGGCAGCCGGAATATAACGAACGTCTGGCACGATCGCAATGAAAAGCTGTTTAAACACCAGAGAAGCTTCATCAGAAGCAACGGCGAAGTTTTTACCGCTGAAGTCACCGGCGCTCCGGTAACCTTCAATTACCAGAAGGCGATCATAATTCTGCTGCATGACATAACCGCCCAGAAGCAGATCGAACTCGAGTTGCGCCAGGCCAAGACGGCTGCCGAAGAGGCCAACAAGCTCAAATCCAGATTCTTCGCCAATGCCAGCCACGAAATCCGCACGCCGATGACCGCTATCATCGGGCTCACCGAAATGGCGCTGACGATGAGCAAGTCGAAAGAACAAGCCCGCCTGCTCGAGTTAACCAGATCTTCAAGCCGTTCGTTACTCGAACTGGTCAATGATATTCTCGATCTGTCACGCATCGAGTCTGGAAAGTTCAGCATCAGGTCAACCAGTTTCGATCTGATTCAGCTGCTTAAGGAGCTGAAACAACTTTTTGAATTCGAAGCCAAAGAAACCAGAGTAAAAGTTAATTTCAGTCTTGCTCCTGAGCTCCCTCAGCAGATTGTCTCCGACCCGGTCAGAATTCGCCAGATTCTGCTCAATCTGCTCAGCAATGCGCTCAAATTCACCGAGAAAGGCGAAATCGGCCTGCAGGCACAAATTAAAAAGAGTTCTGATAATGAGCTCCTTGAAATAAAGATATATGACACCGGATGCGGCATATCGCAAGAAGTGCAGGAACATCTGTTTGAGCCATTCACTTACAGCGACCAGTATACCAGACGCACCGCCAAAGGCGCCGGACTCGGACTGGCAATCAGCCGGCAGATTACCGACCTGCTCAAAGGCAGTCTAAATCTGGAAAAAACCAGCAGTAGCGGCTCTGTTTTTTCCCTTGAGATTCCTTTCAGACGCAGCGACAGCACGAACGACCCCGTAGAGACGGTCGCCGTGCAGACTCGACTGACCAGTGACAACCGGCCGTTACATTTTCTGATCGCCGACGACAACGAGATCAATCTGTTTCTTGCCGGTTCCATAATCGAAAAGTTCGGTGGAACGCACAAGTATGCAAAAAACGGCAGAGAGGCGTATGAAATATTGTGTGGCGGTGGTTTTGACATCGCCCTGATAGACATTCAGATGCCTGAACTCGACGGTTTGTCGCTGATCAAAATGCTTCGCCAGAACGGCTCGCCGGTAAAGGATATCCCGATCATTGCGGTCAGCGCCTTCATTTCTGACGAAGAAAAGCAGGAGGCGCTGCAGGCCGGTGCCAATTCATATCTGGTCAAGCCCTATTTTCCACAGGATCTTCTGCAGCTGGTCGGTCAGTTTGCCGACAAAACAGAAGCACATGCAGTTGCAGATGTCGATTCCACGACAGCATCGACAGGTGTAAGCAATGACGCAAAGCCTGTTCTCAGACAGATAGATATCGCAGAGCTCGAGATAAGAATACTCAAAAAGCCTGAAAACATCCTCAAAATCAGCGAAATCTTCGGGCGCAGATCGGTAGAACTCATCGAAGAACTGGCCGAATGCGAGCAGAGGCGTGACTGTGCGAGGTTGCGGGAAGTCATTCATTCGATAAAAGGTCTTGTCGGCATGCTTGGCGCTAAAAACACCTTCGAACTGGCCCGCGAACTTGAAGAGCACTGTAAAAACTCTCAGCTTGATCCGGTTATACAACGCCTGAACAGCCTGAGACAGCATATCGAAGAAATTTCACAGGATCTCAATCTCCTTCAGCAGACAGATAAAAAAACCTTTTGATTCAGGAACAGTTTTTGCTAGAGT
>CAZMWO010000590.1:0-2496 GCA_964569565.1 uncultured bacterium
GATCGCTTCAGGTTTCTGCTGATCGGCGACGTCGAAGAGCAGGTGCAGGAATGGCTCGATGCCCGTGCTGACCAGCTCACCATAATTCAGCTGCCTTTTCTTGACCGCTTCGAGTTATTGCGCTGGTATCCCGCCTGCGACTTTGTCGCGCTGCCCTCGCATTATGATGGCATGCCCAACGTGCTGCTCGAAGCAGGAGCATTGGGAATTCCGGTTATTGCCGCCCGCACCGGTGGTATCAACGAGGTACTGATTGAAAGTCAGCGCGCTCTGACTTTCTGGCCCGGCAACTCTGAAAACTGCCGCGAAGCCCTGTGGCACGCCGCCGGACTCAACCCGGAAGAGCGTATCAGAACCGGCGAAGCGCTGAAGAATCATATTTCTGAAAACTTCAACTCTGCCTGCGAAACCAGCAGGTATCTCGAATTGTTCAACAGTTTAAACCCGTAATGACCAGCTTGAAAGGATGTTAATGATGAAAAAAACGAGTGTAATGACAATTGCCCTGATGCTCTGCCTGGTTGCAGCGGCTTTTATGAGCGGCTGTGGCGGCGAACACCCACCGGCCCAATCGCAGAGTCAGAGTGCAAACTCCTGCCAGGCTGCGGCTGTTGTGGAAAACAAAGCCGAAGCAGGCGACGCCTACACCGCCAGAATCAAGTTCAAATCAGAGGATGGCTCAGATGCGATAGTTATCAAGCGCTACGCCGACCATGACAAGATAGAGATCAATCATGAGGGCACCAGCGCTGTCATCAAAGCCCGGTCAGGTGCCGAAAACCGTTGGAAATACAAAGAGTCTGCCGATGGCGCCGAAGAAAAGGTACAGGTAGCCGAAGTAAAGCTTGACTCAGACAGCTTTAAAATCGTCGATGAAAATGAGAAGCTGCTCTGGAAAGTACGTACAAAAGACGGCAAAATCAAGGTCAGCGACAACGAAGACGGCAACAATTCATGGGAAATCAAGAGCAAATCTGCTGATAAATCGGAAATCCGCAACGCTGCCGGCGAAGAGATCGGCAACGTCAAGTTTTACCCTGACAACGGCAAGCTCAAGGTTAAGGATGCCGCCAACAAAGAAATTCTCGTCAGCAAAGACCTCAAAGCCTCGGCCGCGCCCGGCGTCATAATGTTCACCCACATTCCGCTCAAACACCGCGTCGTCATCATCTCTGAACTTCTGCGCATGGGGCAATGACGACAGCTTATTACTGCATGGGCGGCGGGCTCGGGCACATCACCCGCTTCACCGCCTTCTGCCGGCACTTTTCCCTGCGACCGGCATTGCTGACCAACTGTGAGATGATCAGATCAGGTCGAATAGAGCCAGAAGCCGGGCCGGTTTTGCTTCCCGATGAAGCAGACAGCGTTGACTACGACAGTTTCAGAATCTGGGTCAGCAACGCAATAAGCCGCTGCCAGCCAGACAGGCTTATAATCGACGCTTTCCCCGGCGGAATTCTCGGCGAGCTTTGCGAACTGCCTGCTCTAAAAAATATTGAATGCATTTATCTCGCCCGCATTCTCGATCTGCCGGCATATAAAGACAGGCTGCAGGGTGCGTTGCCCGAATTCTCAAAAATATATCGAATAGAGCGCCTCAGCAACGAGCAACAGCAGTGGCTGCAAGCTCTAAATGCTCCGATCGAAGAACTGACCCTGCCCCACCCTTCAACAGCCTCCAATCCAGTGTATAAAATTACTGAATTGCCCGATAACTGCTGGCTGATTGTACATTCTGGCAACGCTGACGAGCTCGAGCAGCTCTGGCTGTTTGCCCGCCAGACCGCGGAAATAGAAAGGCAGACGCCAGCATTCGCAATGGTCAGCCCTGGCAGCAGGCCTGAATTTCTGCCTGAAACAGTCGCTCATTACGACCAGTATCCGGCTGACAACCTGATTGCACAGTGCACGCGCGTCTTCTCAGCCGCCGGCTTCAATATCATGCAGCAGATGCAGGGCAGCCGGAAGAAACATCATGTTCTGCCGATGCCAAGAGCTCTTGACGACCAGTTTCTGCGCTGTCGTCTGGCAGATCAGAGATAACCACGGTCGCGCATAGCCTGCAACAGACTTTCCATCTGCCTTTCAACACTGAGCATGAGAGCGGCCAGACTGTCGCGTTTTTCATCCTTGATTGCAATTTCCAGTTCAAAAGCGGCATTGCGAAGCGCCGGCGCCGAGATGTTGGCAGCCGACCCCTTGATATTATGGGCCAGACGGCGGGCCACTGCGAAGTCTCCGGCATCGATGGCAGCATGCAGCTCAACCAGATGCGACGGGGTATCCGAATTGAAAGCCTTAATGATACGACGCAGCAGATTCTCATCATTCATCAGTCTTACCAGAAGTTCATCCTCACAAAAAACTTCAGTGTCCTGTGATGATTTTTCATCACTGGCAGATGCAGGCGGCGGCACGACTACCGAAATGCGGCCCGAATCAGAAGCCCGGCTGAGCCACTGGCTGAGCTTTTTCAGCATTTCCTGAGGCTGC
>CAZMWO010000591.1:0-2494 GCA_964569565.1 uncultured bacterium
ATTCCGGTTGTGTACAGGGCTTCTGGAACAAGGCGCAGATTCCATTCGTGGTCGTGCTGTGCCAGAAAATCTCTGAATTCGCTGATGGCCTGCCAGTAGTCCTGCAATTGCGCGGTGCAGTAGCCTATATAATAGGCCGCATCACGGCGAACCTCGCTGGTGCTGCCGGTGCTGGCGATCTGGCGGAAAAGGTTGCGGGCACTGTAAAAATCATTGACATTGAGCATTGCATGAGCGCGGCGCAGCTCGTAATCATAAATACCGCCCGGGTATTCAATACCCATCTGCTCGATAAGAAGATATGAAAAAGGCTGCAGCTCAGTTGTCAGTGGAATTCTGTCGACGAGCAGATTGTAGATGAGGTCTTCAGCCCGCAGATATGGGTCGCCATTGATCTGGTAAGCGATTCTTCTGCCATTGGTGTCTTCGTGCCAGCTCCAGCCATCGGTGGGGTAAACGATTCGCCGGCCATCGCGGCCTTCCGTCCATGTCCAGCCGCTGGTCGGGTATATTACGCGAACGCCGTCGCGGCCTTCTGTCCATGTCCAGCCTGAAAATGGCAGAACCAGGCGGCGACCATCTTTCCCTTCAGTCCAGGTCCAGTCGCTGGTCGGATGAATCACCCGGCGCCCGTTGCGGCCTTCTGTCCAGGTCCAGCCATCGAGCGGGTAAACGACACGGCGGCCGTCAGCGCCTTCTGTCCATGTCCAGCCGGTAGAAGGATAATAGATGCGAATGCCATCTTTGCCTTCGGTCCAGGTCCATGACCAGGCTGACACCGAGTGTGTGAGAATCAGCACGAACAACGCGATCATAAGTGCAATGCGGTTTTTCATATCTCACCTGCTAACTTCAGAATTCAGGATTGAGCGTGATTAAATGTGATTCTTATCAATTATAACAGGTAGAGATTATTATTTCAAATCTCATCCGGTGAGGCAATTCTCTCGATTGAATAAATGGTGAAATCGTGGCACAATTCAGCCAGTGAGGAACACCATGGCAAGTATTTTTGACAAGGCTAAAGAAATTTTTCAGCGGGTGCCGACTTCGCCGACCAATCCACAGGCTCCGGCCGCACGGCCTGAATTCAAGATCGAAGATCTATATGAGTCAGACCAGCCCGCAAGTCGCTCAGAGAGCGCCGGACTCGACGAAAAACTGCGTCAGGCATATTTCTGGATCACCAATACGGCGATAATCAGCCCGTTTTACGATATTGAATATAACGATGAGCCGCCGCGCACCTTTCAGATGGGCGACCGCAAAATCGAACTATCATTGCCGACCGGACAGAGTTATTCGAGTTTCGTGCTGATTCCGCTGTTGAATATGGCAGTGCGTGGGCGCTGCCTCATTGTCGGCGGCCCCGGTCGTGGCAAGACCGCAACCGCAATACTGATGGGTCTTCTCGCCGGCTATTCGCAGATCGAAGTCAAAAGGTCGATTCAGCACGGGCAGCCGCAGATGACTATCGCTGATCTGCTCGGGCACCCGCTGCCGGCAGATATGGTCAAAGCCGACAGCATGTCTGAGATCAGAATCTCGTGGCGTAAGTGGCTGTCGATGAGGGTTAAGATCATCGACGAGTATAACCGCATTCCGACGCGAACGCAGTCGGCTCTGCTTACCGTGCTGGCCGACAACTATGCCGAAATACTCGATCAGGTTTATGAGTGCCCTGATGCCGCCTGGTATCTGACTGCCAACGACGATGGCGGTGGTGGCACCTATCAGGTTATCGAGGCTCTGCGCGACCGCATCGATATCGTGATTCGGGCTTTTCATTTCAATACCCGATTTTTATCTGAACTTCAGAAGCGCATCGAGCTGTCGGTGCGCCCGGAAGAGATGATACCTGAAGAAATCATTTTCAGCGAAGCCGAACTGTCGCAGATGAACCGCGATATTCGCCGGGTTGCCATCGATGACAGCGTGCGGCGTCCGCTCGAGTTTTTCTGTCGTCACTTCGAGTTCTTTGAACCAGCCTCGACCATGCTCGAATACATGACAAAAGACACGGCAAAGCTTTCCGGGCTCGATTTTCGCACTCTCTCTGGCGAGGAATCAGGCAAAGACCTGGTGCGCGACCTTGGTTCGCAGACAAAAAACGGTCTGTCAGTGCGCAAACTCATGACGATCATACAGTTTGCCAAGGCACTCGCTTATTTTCGAGGTTCGCAAAGCGTCCAGCTCGAAGATCTCAGGCAAATCATCCCGTTTGTTCTGCATGATACGCTCAGCCCACATCTCGAATCGCCGTTTTTCGACGAACCGCGCCACGAGGCGTATCGTGTCGACCGCATCAGCTGGCTGCGCCGACTTTTCGATCTTTCCTGCGAAGAATATTATCGGCTCGGTCTGCAGAAGTCAGACCCGGTCGTCGATCTCGAGAGAGAATTCGAGGCCGGGCTTGAAGGCATCTCAAAAACCGAGGTCGAAAAGCGCATGAATGCCATCGAAAAGCAGCTGGCAACTATGGCTAAATCTGGCA
>CAZMWO010000592.1:0-2492 GCA_964569565.1 uncultured bacterium
CTTTTGCCCCAGTGCTTGCTTTCGCGATATGCCTGGAAAATTTTGGGCTGGCGCCTTATCTGGCCGGGTACTGAGGGGTCGTCATTCTCGGGGAAAAGGAGAACGAATCCCTGGGCATACTGTTTGAGGTCGAAAACCTTGAGATAGCCGGCAGAAGGAACCATGGCGCCGAAGTCGAGGTCGATGTATTTCCAGCATGAAACAATGCCGACCTTGTCGGTGTTGAGGTTCTTCAGCAGGCGCGCTTTTTCGGGGTAGCCTTCGCGGTTGAACAGGGAGATGGCCTCGGTGCGGGTCATCGTCTTTTTGCCGAACGCTTCGTCTTTGTTGATAATTTCGAGCATTTTAGTCTTGATGTAACCAAGAATATGCTCAGACACCGGAACATCGGTAAAAAGATCGTAGAAATAACCGTTGCCGATCGAATGGTCGATGGCCAGGCGCGCGTTGCGGTAGAGTTCCATGATGGCGCGCGCAAGCACGAAAGTCATGCTGCGCCGATAGCAGTCACGACCCTGCGGCGATTTGTAGTTGAGAAATTCGATATTGCAGTTCATTTCCGGCGAAAAATCGAGACTCTGAACTTCATTGTTCACTTTTGCGCATATATAGGGAAGATCCTGCGGTTGTGGCAGGATTTTCGTCAGTTCAATTATCGGCCGGCCTTTGGCAAGCTTATGTTTGCTGCCATCAGGCAGTGTTACCGTGACTTGTTCGATTTCTTCTTCTTTGTTCTCGGTTGTCTTTTCCTGTAGTTCGTCCATCTGTCTACCTCTATGATAAAGTTAAGCCTTCAAAAAAATGACCCCGCAGTGACTGCGGGGATAAAGCTACACAAAACACCCGCTGCTCAGGTATTGCCCCACCTGGCAGCATTATTCGCCTTGAAAGAATTGTTTAACTGAAGAATGTTTCTCAATCTCAAGCTGATCCATCTGAAATTTGGGAAGAATTCATTCTACCATTGTGCAGCAACGCTGTCAACTGTGCGGGTGCAAAAAATGGTGAAGTGAATTTATTGATTGTGACGAGTTCAGCGGTACACGGTCTGTCGTCTCTGGCCGGTTCTGACAGCCTGTTTTACGGCAGAAAGAAACATCATGAATCTTACCCAGATCATGAAAAGGTTAAACAGAATAATCATGAGCTTCTCTTCCTTGCCGTTAATTTAATACAGTAATCAGTTCAGCAAGTAGTATGCCAGATTTGTCTGGTCAGATTTGATGGCGGAGAAACCCTTATCTGGAAAGAATAGGAGGGCGAAGCTCAGACCGGGGGCAGCTTTCTTGAAATGCCAAGCTTTTTCATTTTTGATTCGAGCGTTGTCGGCTTGAGGCCCAGTAATTCTGCGGCTCCGTGCTCTCCCCGAACCCGCCATGCGGTTCGCTCGAGAATCTGCAGGATGTGAAGTTTTTGCACTTCAGCCAGAGTTTTCAGGTTTATGCGACTATTGTCTTGATCTGTAGAACCGCTATCAGACTGCACGTAGGGGATTTCCAGCTCAAGCGTGTCAGTATGACACAAAATGATCGAACGCTCGATCAGATTGCGCAGTTCGCGGATATTACCTGGCCAGCTGTATTCGAGCAGCTTCTGTCGCGAAGTCTGTGATATCGCCTTGATATTGCGGCCATGTTTGCGCGCGCAGAAAAGCATGTAGTCAGTTGCAATTTCGATGATGTCGTTGCCGCGTTCGCGCAGCGCCGGCAGATGTATGGGAAAAACATTCAGTCTGAAAAACAGATCTTCGCGAAAGCGTCCGGCTTTTACTTCGTCGTGCAGTATTCGATTGGTAGCGGCGATCACGCGAACATCGATGTCGATCAGTTTGTGACTGCCGATTCGCTCGATCTGGTTTTCCTGTAGCACGCGCAGCAGCTTGCTCTGCAATTCAAGAGGCATTTCGCCGATTTCATCGAGAAATATCGTGCCACCGTCAGCAATTTCGAAACGGCCGATTTTGCGAGCTATCGCACCGGTAAAAGAGCCTTTTTCGTGCCCGAAAAGCTCGCTCTCTATCAGGTTGGCGGGTAATGCCGCACAGTTCACCACGATAATCGGATGGACGGCCCGGCGGCTCAGTCGATGTATTTCACGGGCGGCCAGTTCTTTGCCGGTACCGGTTTCGCCGGTAATCAGCACGGTAGCGTCTGTTGGCCCGACCTGTCTGATTTTGTCTATGGCTTCACGCAGAGCCGGGCTGCTGCCGACCATGTGAGAATGTTCGCCTCCTCTGGAAATTTCACCTTTCAACATCTGGTTTTCCAGGCGTAACTTCTCTTCAAGCGTTCTGATCTGGTTCAATGCCTCTGCCAGGTCGCCTTCGGCTTTGCGCAGCTGTGTGATGTCATGAATGATCAGGCTTGCCAGCGGAGCTTCAGATTCTGAACGGCGCACGGGATACGCTGTAATTGACCAGGTGCAAAGCTCAACATCCAGCCGGAAAGTGAATTCCTGCTCACTTCGCGCAACAAAGTTCGTCAATACATCGT
>CAZMWO010000593.1:0-2487 GCA_964569565.1 uncultured bacterium
GGCTGACGCTGCTGCACCAGCAGCATACCTCTATCCAGTTCAGTAACCGGCTTCAGGAAAGATTCGGTGAGCAGGCGGGCGATCAGCAGGGCTACCCCCAGAATTATCGCTATGCCGGCCGCCAGCAGATGATAAAGAGATTCAACACGCTGACGTATCTTCCGCTCATCGGTAAGGTTGAGCAGGCTGTACGGAGCCAGCACCCGGCCAGGATATGCCAGCGCCAGCCACCTGCGGCCATCGGCAGATATGCGGCGCAATTCTGGCTTACCGGTGAGAATGGCCGCCCGCATAAGACTCTCTGATGCATCAGCGGCCTCAAAATCCAGATCCAGCCAGGTCTGACGCGACGCATCAAAAACGGCAAGAGGCTCTTCACCACTGCGCGCAACCTTCTTCAAAAAGTTTTTGCGCGCAATGTTTCTTGCCTGAAAAACGCTTATGATCGCGGCCGGGTGCCCCGGGACATCGATAAAATTCCAATACCACATGAGCTCGTTCAGGCCGAACCTGACGTTATGCAACTGCCCTGGCGCCGAGGTGATAGTGGCAAAGCCGAAATCAGTGCTGCCGAAAATATCATTGAGCACAGGATCCTGTTTGCGTCGTGGTTCGATTTTTTCTGCCTGAATTCTATGGGCAAGCCGCTTCTGTATAAGATAGCGCAGATATGCATCAACAGATTTCTCAAGTCCTTCGAACCAGCTTCCCTCATTCAAAACACTCAGGGGTTCGCCATTAAGTGCCACCAGATCAATTCTGATAGCCTGCCCGGAAGCCACCATTGCTTCTGCCGTCGCATGGCAGCGAACTTCTGAAGTATTTTTAATGAGCAGGTCGTGAAGCACATTACAGTGACTGACAAAGCTTCTTTCTTCTTCGGCAAAATCGTCCTCGATTGCGGTAAGCCTGGTGACAACTTCATTTTCGAGGCGCGACCACAAAACCTTCTCATGGGTCGCAATCGCGGTAATACCTGTCAGCAGCAGACCAGCGGTCGGAATCGCGATAGCGACAAGAAGCAGTGCCAGAAGCTTGCTGCCCGTGCGCATGTATATCTGGCGCAGATCAAACGAGCGGCTGAGAAGAAGAAGAAGCATGCCCGTCACAACCAGGGCAAACAGCAGATTGAGCATTCCCGCAGCATTTCTGTGGGTTGTATCAGCCAGTTCTCTTGAGCCAAGAAAGACGCCCGAGCCTGTATTCAGAATAATCCAGAGTCTGCCGGCTACAACCAGAGCCTCTGAGGAGCTCTTTTCGATCTGGCTGCGCAGATAATTGAAATCGGCATGCGAATCAGTAGAAAATACCGGGTTATCCTGCTCGTGATTCCAGAATGCCAGCTGTAAATCACGGCTAAAATGCCTTTTGAATGGCCCGGCAAGAACCTGGTGCGGCTTGAGCACCGGAAAGACTATTGCAGCGACCCCGGCCAGACTCTCAGGCGATTTTCTTTTCCAGAATAGAAAACCACTGCTTCGGCGCTTTTTGAGGCTCAGCAGCTGGCCTTCGTGATTTTTGATAACGCCGGCGCTGGCTTCCGCTCCCAAAAGAACCTGCAGACGCTTTAACTGGCGCTGCTCATCGCCTTTTCTGTAAGCAGGGGTTTCGGCAAGAATATCCCAGAGTTTGCCGATGACAAAACGATTCGGAGGCGCGTAGTCCGGCAGGTTTTTAAGGATTCCGCGATCGTCGAACAGATAGAACGCCATATCCGGCCCGCAAATCGACTGCGCTTTTTTGATCGATGCCACCTGAGATTCTGATTGATGATCTCCATTCAACAGTCCAGGCAGCATGCCTTCAATAACCCTGAAATAGAAGCTTTCGGGTGAACTGGCATCGGCGATTCTTATCAGTTCATGTCGCAATTCGGTTCTGGCTGCGGCAAATTCTTCGCTATGGCGCTGCTCCAGGATTCCTGCTGTTACCAGATAGAGCGATATCGCCGGCAGCAGGCCAAAAATAAAAACGACCAGCAGTTTGCCCCAGAAAGATTTCATCTAAGTTCCATTATGAGTTTAATAACAGCCAGAATTGCAGCGCGTACACTGATCAGCTTAGAGCAGCCCGACGATTTTGTAAACCCCGCTCTTTCAACTCAGCAATTACCGGCCAAAAACAACCATCATTTTTGAGTTGGGTATGCTATAAAGGTTTTCTCTGTGACTTTGCGGCTTTGTGCGAATATCTTTTTACGGCAGGTTGCGCCAAAGCGATGAATTCAGCAGTTTTCGGCTCAGTAGCAGGCGGCGATGGCGGCTCGATAGGCGTCGTAGGCCTCTCGATATTTCTGCAGTTTCTGCTGTTTTTCGCTTTCGCTGGCGGTAGTAGAAGTCACAGCGTCGGTATATTCGCGATAGGCGTTTTCGTAGTTTGAATGCGCCTGTTTCAGCGATGAGGTCTGGGGGGCTGCGGCACCGGCCTGTTCGGTCTGCGCAACTTCAGCTGGCGGAGCCGGTTCTTCGATTTTTACCAGATCAGATT
>CAZMWO010000594.1:0-2481 GCA_964569565.1 uncultured bacterium
ACGTCAGTTTGCTACCATGATCGGTTCTGGTGTTCCTCTCGTCCGCTGTCTGACAATTCTGCAGGCGCAGGCCGAAAATCAGACCTTCAAAAAGATCATCAGCCAGATCAGATCAGACGTTGAAGGCGGCGCGACCTTCTCAAAGTCTCTCGAAAAGCACCCCCGCGTCTTCAGCGACCTTTTCTGCTCTCTGGTTAAGGCCGGCGAAGTCGGTGGTATTCTCGACCAGATTCTCGAGCGTCTGGCCGACTATCTCGAAAGCTCAGAGAACCTCAAGTCAAAGGTTAAGGGCGCGTTGACCTACCCGGTCGTCGTATTCGCTATCGCCGGTCTCGTTGTTCTCGCGCTGGTACTTTTCGTTCTGCCTCAGTTCAAAGAAATTTTCCTGGGCATGAACGTCGAACTGCCCATGGCTACACAGATTCTGCTCGGCACCTCAGATTTCATGATCGCCTGGTGGTTCATCATCATTCCGGCTATCATCGCGGTTCCTATCCTTATCTACAACTTCTTCCAGACCAAAACCGGTGCTCGCATCTTCGATACCAACATCCTACGCATGCCCGCCGTCGGCCTGATGATGCGCAAAGTTGCGGTCGCCAAATTCACCCGAACGCTCGGCACGCTTATCGCATCCGGTGTTCCGATTCTGCAGGCGCTCGAAGTTACCTCGCAGACTGCCGGAAACGTCGTTATCGCCGAGGCCGTTGATAAAACCCGCGTTTCGATCCGCGAAGGTGAATCGATCGCTGACCCGCTCAAAAACTCAGGGGTTTTCCCGCCGATGGTCGTGCAGATGATCGCGGTTGGTGAAGAAACCGGTGAACTCGACAAGATGCTGTCCAAGATCGCCGACTTTTACGACACCGAAGTAGACAACGCCGTTAAGGGCTTGACCTCGGTCATCGAACCGATCGTTATCGTGTTCATGGGGGTCATCATCGGCGGTATCGTTCTCGCGGTTTTCATGCCGATGCTCAAACTGGTTAACGCAACCTGATCGCAAGCCAGAAAACCGCCGGGGGCAACTCCGGCGGCTTTTTTTTGCGAGACAAAAACAGCTATGGCGCCACTGCGTAAAAGCTGACATAAAAAACTCCGCCGGCAGCCTGCTGGCGGAGTTTTTTAAAACCAGATTAGAAATCAGATCTTGTCGAGAGCCTGCCAGAGATCGTCTTTGATATCATCGACATCTTCGCAACCGACCGAAAATCGCACCAGACCGTCTGAGATCCCAGCTTCGGCACGGGCTTGCGGACCCATGCTGGCATGGGTCATGCTGGCCGGGTGCTGAATCAGACTTTCGATGCCACCCAGTGAAACTGCGAGAGTGCTCAGGCCAACTGAATCCATAACAGTTTTGCCGGCCTTCACCCCACCCTTGAGTTCAAACGAAATCATGGCACCAGGGCCGGCCATCTGTTTTTTAGCCAGTTCATACTGAGGGTGAGATTTGAGACCGGGGTATTTAACCCATTCAATTTTGGGGTGCTTTTCGAGCTCTTCGGCAAGTTTCATGGCATTGGCCTGAGCCACCTTTACGCGCATGGCAAGAGTCTTTACGCCGCGCAGAACCAGCCAGGCCTGGTGTGGATCGATAGTTCCGCCCATCTGGCAGAGAACCTGATGCATTTTCTTGCGCAAACCAGCGTCCTTTGCCACCAGCATGCCGGCGACGACGTCACTGTGACCGTTGATGAACTTGGTCATGCTGTGCAGAACGATATCGGCGCCCAGTGCCAGAGGTTTTTGAAGAACAGGGCTGCAGAAAGTATTGTCGACAACCAGTAACACTCCCGCTTTTTTCGCTATTTCAGCGACGGCAGCAATATCAGTTATTGCGAGAGTCGGATTGGCTGGAGTCTCGATATAAATCAGCTTTGTATTGCTTTTAACAGCCTTTCTAACGCTGTCGAGATCGGCTGTGTCGACAAATGTCGATTCTACCCCGAATCTTTTGAGCTCGTTTTCGAGCAGAGTTCTGGTAGGACCATATACCGAACCAGTAGAAACTGCATGCTGACCGGCTCCAAGGAAGGTCATAAATACAGTGGAGATTGCCGACATGCCGGTGGCAGTAGCCAGACCGGCCGCACCACCCTCGAGTTCAGCGATACAGCATTCAAGCGCGGCAGTTGTCGGGTTACCGATTCTCGTGTATTTATAGCCATTATCCTTGCCGGAAAACCTTGCTGCGCCCTGATCGGCGTCTTCAAAAGCGAAGGTCGATGACTGAAAAATCGGAACGCTGACACCGCCAAAAAGCTTGTCGGGTTCCTGACCTGCATGAATACATGCGGTGTCCATTTTTTCTGATGCGTGTTTCATATCATGACTCCTTTTCCCTGCAATCATTTTGTGTTGTCATAATAGGCTCATCCTGCCAATTTGTCCAGCAAGTTTTAAGCTTATGCCAAAAACCGCCACCAGTCAAAGACTGATGGCGGTTTTCGGTCGGGGCGACTGGACTCGAACCAGCGA
>CAZMWO010000595.1:0-2479 GCA_964569565.1 uncultured bacterium
AGACGGCGATAAAGCAGACCTCAGATACACCGGTCCGACATTTGGTGTTTTCGCGAGATTCTAAGCTTATCTGAGCTGTTAAACAACCCGGAGTCGTCAAACAGACGGCTCCGGGTTGTTTATAGCTTGCATTGATTTATGTATTTACATTTCTTTGCATTGGCGAGGTTGCTTCAACTGCAATAAAGCGTTAATCTGTGAGCAGAGAACTACTCGAACCATGGCTGATACCAGCAGTCGGCAGCGAAAGCAGGCAAACTGCGGGCAACAAGAGGTGACAGATGAAAAAAAACTTTTTAATAACAATACTTCTGACAGTCGCTTTGCTGAATCCTGTCAGCGCAGAACCCGAAACCGCCAGCAGCACTGTCGAAACTGCCGAAAAACACTGGACGCTCGAAGACTGTCTCAAATACGGTGTTGCCATGCACCCTCAGGTCAAAATCGCTGCCAGCACAGTAGCTTCAAACAAGGCGCGACTGCTGCAGGCGCGTTCCGGGCATGACCCGCAGGTATCGATGCGTGCCAGCTGGCAGCGGTCGAAAAGCGAACTGCCGGCGCGACCTTCCAGTGATAATACCTCTGAAAGCCTTTCGGTATCGAAAACTCTTTATGATTCAGGCCAGCGCGAGCTCTCAGAAAAAGCGGCCCGCGAATCGCTGGCGGCAGCTCAAGCCCGTTACGAATCAACGCTCACCGACGTCGCTGCCAGCATCAAGAATGCATTTTTCAAAGCACAGCAGGCACAGGCACTGCTGCAGGTGCGCCTTGAAACTCTCGCCGGCTACGAACAACACCTCGAAAAAGTCGAAGGCTTTGTTGAAGTCGGCAGTAAGCCACCATTCGATATCACCCGGGCCCAGGTCGATGTTGCCAACGCCCGCGTCGATTTGATCAGCGCGCGCAGTCAGCTTAAAGTTGCTCTCGCCAACCTGTCGCGTGCAATCGGTCTCGAAACAAGCATCAGTATTGCCGGGGTCGAGCACATCGATCTGCCGACCATCGATCCGGCAGGCAAAGCACAAATGTTGCAGGAAGCATTGCAGCGACCTGAAGTAAAATCGGCGGAGTTTCAGCGCAAAGCCGCTGATTACGGGGTCAGAGAAGCCAGAAAAAGCCTGAGTCCAAGCCTTTCGGCTTCAGCCGACTACCGCTGGTCAGGTAATGTTTCACCGCAGGATCAACAGTGGGGAATGGGCTTAAGCATGTCGTGGCCGGTCTTCGATGGTTCACTGACGCGCGCGCGTATCGATTCGGCAAAGAGCCAGTTCGACAACTCGGCCGCCACTCTCGAGAATCTGCGACTGGCGGTTACCGCAGAAGTTGAAAATTCTATTACCGGAGTTTCCGATGCGGTAGAGCGCTATGATGCCACCAGTTACCTGGTGCAACAGGCCAGCGAAAGTCTGCATCTGGCAGAAGCCCGCTATTATGCCGGCCTGAGTTCACCTATCGAAATCACCGATGCCCGGGTTGAATTTGCGCGGGCCCGCGGCAGTCAGGTCGTCTCGTATTTCGACGGACTTATTGCCTGGAGCGAACTCGACCGGGTGCTTGGCCGACTGCCGGCTGAATTACGCCAAATTGCAATCACTGACGAATCTTCTGACGGGAGTTCTGAACAATGAAATTTAAAATCATGCTGGTAATTGTGCTGCTCGTAGTTCCGGCCGCTCTGATCGGCTGGTATGTAACCGGCAAAACCAATGGCAAACGCACGTTTTCGACCGACAAGATCTCTGTCGGCAACATCAGAAACTTTATTTCGGCCTCAGGCTCCCTGGCCGCCATAACCACAGTAGAAGTCGGCTCACAGCTCAGCGGCAACATCGAAAAGCTTTATGCCGACTTCAACGACGAAGTAAAAGCCGGACAGCTCGTCGCCCAGCTTGAAGACTCGACCTACCGCGCCCAGCTTCTACAGGCTCAAGCGAACCTCGAAAACGCCCGTGCCACTGAACTGGGCATCGAAGCTCAGGCCAAAAACCTGCAGGCTTCCCTGCTTACTGCAAAAGCAGAGATACAGGTCAGCCGCTCAAATATCCGCAAGGCAGAAGTTGCCGTAGAAGACTCCGGGCGCAACCACCGCCGGATCAAAGAACTGTTCGAACGCAAACTTGTTGCCGCTTCCGACCAGGATTCGGCTCTTACCACCCTCGAATCACAAAAAGCCTCTCTCGAAGCGGCAAAAGCTCAGCATGAGTCTTCCAAAGCCAGAGAAATGGCAATAATGGCGCAATTCGAAGCTCTCGATGCCGACCGTTCAGGGGCAAAGGCAAGAGTCAGGCAGATGGAGGCGCAGCTGAGCGTTGCTCAGATCAATCTCGACCGCACCCGCATCTATTCGCCGATCGATGGTGTCGTTATTTCGCGGGCTGTAGATGAGGGGCAGACAGTGGCCGCCAGCCTGCAGGCTCCCAAGCTTTTTGTCATCGCCCAGGATCTCAAGAAAATGCAGATAGACACCGCAGTCGATGAG
>CAZMWO010000596.1:0-2471 GCA_964569565.1 uncultured bacterium
CAGATCGCCGGGCTGAAAGCTGCTCTCGGTGGTTTTGTAATTGCTGCGTCGCGGTGAGACCCCCAGCGGCAGGGCTTCTTCGTTGAGCGGTTTGATCTCTCCGTCCAGGTTACACCAGATTGGAAAAGGATGCCCGGCATTGGCGAACTGACAGCTGTGGTCGCGAGCGTCGAAGATCAGCGCACAAAAAGTCATCAGCTTGCGATAGCGCAGCAGTTCAAAAATCATTTCACTCAAGCTTTTGAGCATTTCGTTGAGACTGCGTTTTTTTTGTGAAAATCTGAAAACCTGCGCCTTTACCATCGCAGTCAGTATTGAAGAACTCACTCCATGGCCCGTTACGTCGCCAAGCACGACAAGATAGCGGCCTTCACCCAACGAAAAAACATCAGCGTAATCGCCGCCCACGTCAGTAGCCATCTTGTTGTAAATTATGCAGTCGTACCCTGCTATCTCAGGAAATTTATCGGGGATCAGGCATTGCTGAACCGCCCCGGCCAGCAGCATTTCTTTTACCTCGACCATCATCTGGTTGAAGGTGTCGCCCAGTTCACCAAGCTCGTCCTGACTGTTGATCTCTACGCGGAAATCGGTGTCACGTTGTCGCAGGGCCTTCATGCCGAGGTTGAGTTCTCCGACCGGTTGCAGAAAATACTTCGACAGCAGCAGCCCGGTAAATACCGAAATCAGGAATATGAGCGCCATGCCCTGGAATATCTGAATGCGCTGTTCTTCGATGATCCTGTCTATCTGGGATTGCGGGAACAGGCAGGATACTATAGCGCCCTTGAGCTTGATGCCGGGCAGACAGGTGGCGAGAAAGTTTTCGCCGCCATAGAGTATTTTACCGGTTTCGAGGGTTTTACTGATTTCGGTCAGCTTTACCAGCTTGACCAGATCGTTTTCACTGCCTGCACCATCCGGAGTCCATAACTGCTGTGCCGGAAAATAAGCTGCCAGAATAAGTGCGGTGCTGCCCAGGCTGTAACGCTTCATCAGCACTTTGCTCAAAAAGTTTTCGACATTGAAGTGCACTCTGGTGTTGCCGGAAAAATAGGCTACACCGTCGCCTGCGTCTGGATAATAGTTCCAGTACCAGTAGAAGCTGGAACCTTCGAACTCCATCTCGACAAGTCTGCCGGGCTGCTCGTAAAAGCTGCTGAAGCCAAGAACAGGGTTTTCCATCATATTTTTGAGAATAAAATCTGACTGCCGAAGTTTTACGCGGTTTCTTGACATTTGTTCCGGCATGAATCGCTCGAGACAGATAAGGCTCATGATGCGGTTTATCTCTTTTATTCTGTCGTTGGCGATGCCTCGCGCAGTTGAATGAACCTGTTCCAGATGGATGTTTCGAATGTCGAGATGATTGAAGAAATTCTCGCCTTCAAGTGCGACACCTGAGTGTTTGCGCAACAGCCAGTCATTGTGTGCCCAGTCGTCGCTGATGTTTTCGCGCCACTCTCTGTTGTTGTAGAGGCGTTCGAAAGTGGCCAGCACTTCATCTTCCTTGCCGGCAAAGTCTGCGTCGATTTTGTAGAGAATATCCTGCATGCCTTTGCGGGCGTCGTTTTCCAGAACTGTGCGGCGGTCGTTGAGGCCATTCATGCTTACCATGATAAGCCCGAGAACCGGCAGATATACAGCGAATACAAAAATAGTGATGAGTTTGTAGCGTATCGAAACCCGCATGCCCTGCCCGCTATAAAGGTTTCGTGACAGAAACGCAAAGCTGAAAGCGAGCAGAAGACAACTGAATATAACCGCCAGCCACTTGGCTCGAGAGTAATAAACGAATGACAGTTTTCTGCCAAAATACAGCTGAAAATTGCGAAAACCGACACGTCGCCAGAGAAAGTCGTCATATACCGCAGTAGTCCTGGTTCGGGTGTAACCCAGTCTCGCTATGGTCTGTGCCGACAAGGCATATCCAGGAGAACCCTGCCAGGTTCCATCTGCCCGTTCGAAAAAAACCGGTGCGTCTGTAGTGCTGTAATTGTTGATCTTTTTCTGAAGATGATGCTCGAATTCAATGTTCAGATCGAGAAAGAACATCACTCCGCTTTTGTCTTCGCTGTATGCCTGGCGTTTTCGATGGTAGAGCAGGCCTGTGCTTCTGGGATTCTCTACCGAATGGCAGACATCATTGCTGTGCTTGATATTGCGTGGCGAAAAATACCGCCCGACCAGTTTGCCATAGTCGCCGCGCCGCTCGCGTCCCTCACCTTCGTAACTGTCGTCATGGGCAAAACGCCAGAGGTAATCGATCCCGACTTCAGTGTCTTCCGGGGCCAGTCCGGTTTTCAACATTTTGCCGCGGTTGTTGAAGACGTAAACGAAAAAACGCTGTGATGTTGTGGCAAAAGTAGCCTCGGCAAGTTCAACTATCTTTTTTTCATCGAGTTTTGGCAGAGCGAGAATCTGCTCGGTCAGCTCCCGGAAATGCGGCAGAAAAATCTGTTCTGAATCAA
>CAZMWO010000597.1:0-2470 GCA_964569565.1 uncultured bacterium
AAATAAATAACTTTGACCGAAGTCGAAAATTCTTAGTAATTTTGTTTTTAAATTATGGTGAGCATTATAGTTTATATTGTAAGTATTTTGGTAGTAAAATCATTTTCCATAAAAAATGATTTTACTACCTATTATTTAAACTAGTTGGGGGATTAACGCCGTTAATTTATATTATTTATTTGATTAAAAATCAATATTGCAACGTAAACATTTAGTATTTTGTTATGAATCCTTTCCATGTCTTGAAAATTTTCTTATAAGTTGAAATAGCAAGAATTTCAGGGTTTTCAAGTTTGAACAGACGCATCAGAGGTTCGACCACCCGTGAACCGATTTTGACAATCGATTTGCGCACAAGAAAACGGTGGTTGTCATCCATCTTGATCACTTCGTCAAAAAGCTTCTGCAGGCCGCTGTTGCCACTCTTTACCAGAGCGCGCAGGCAGCCGTCACGAATATCCTCATTCGGGCCGCGCAGATACTCGAGCATCGGCTCAACCGCGTTTTCGCCGATTTCTGCAAGGGCCATGGTTGCGCTTTTGCGTATTGTCCAGTCAGGGTCGGCCAGAGATTCGATAAGAACCCTGATTACCCTTTTGTCGCCAGATTCTCCGAGCGCAGCAGCTATGACGTAGCGGGTGCGCTTGTCGCCATTGCGCAGGGCGTCGAGCAGAAAACGCTGTGCCTTCGGACCAAGTTTGCCGAGGGTTTTTATCGCCCAGAAACTGATGTCTTCATCTTCGGTTGATTTGAGAACCTGCTGCAGCGGTGCTATAACCGCTTCTCCGTATTTTACCAGGGCATCAGAAGCCGATTTGCGCACGCGCCAGCGCTCGTCGCCAAGCGCGCGCAGCAGAACGGTGACGCCCTGCGGCAATCTCGTGTTGCCCAGAGCATTGCAGGCAAAATAACGTATTTCGTCATTGGTGCTCTTCATCGCGCGCAGAATAGCCGGCAGGCCTTTCTGGCCGATTTCGCCAAGTATCTGCAACGACCAGTGCTGGACATCCTGATTGTATGAATTCAGTGCGCCTGAAAGCACCGACACGGCAGAGTCGCCGTAACTTTTGAGTATCTCGGCAGCTGTCTTTCGCACTATCCAGTGTTCATCTGCCAGGCAGGTAACGAGAAACTGCAGTATGCTCTCGTCTTTTTCTGTCTTTATGCGATCGAGCAGATCGAGTTTTTTCTCTCTGGAGGCAGCTGAGAATAATTCGACGTAATACTGGTTGCTGCTGTTTTCCATGCTTGTCCTTTACTGGTTTTCGGGCTTTGCAGTGTCTGAGGCAGGAACTGCGCTGCTGCTGGCCGTCGGTTGACTGTCTGGTTTCGGCGTGTCTGAAGCGACATTAACCGGCTCTTCAGGCAGTTCAGATACCTGAATATTTACACTTTCAGGTCTGATGGCAACGCTGACATTCTCGGGAAGCCCCGGCGGGGCCCCCAGCTGGATGTTTTCATAGTTGCCCGGCTTCATCTTTTCGATATCCAGCACTATTTTGAGCTGTGCATCGCGAACCTTTTCGATATCTTTCAGAAAGCCGGTGATCTCAAGAGAATAAGATGATACCGAAACCGAGGCGTGCTGATTTGAGGTTTTTTTCAGTTCAAAGGTCAGTCCTTCAAATGTTCTGATAACCTCTGTGTCGGCCATGATGATTTCGAGAACCGGAGTGATTGTTGACAGCAGCTTGAACTGCTCGGGCAGCTCGAGCTTGACCGGAATTGAGGCACTGTCAGTGAGCAATGAACGGTCGATCGGTTTGAAACTGACTTCATTCAAGCCGGCAAGCGCACGGGTTGGTCCTTTGATGACGACCGAATCTGGCTTCAGCGTGTAGGTTGCTACTACCTTACCTTCGGGCGGTTCGTTTATCAGAGCCGGTCGGGTGAGAGGCACTGTTTTGGAGGGTTCCCCCTCCTTTACGAGGATGTCGAGGCTTATTTTGGCAGGGGTAATCGTAATCTCATCGCTGCTGAGGCCGCCTTCGAGAACGATTTTTACTGGCCAATTCTCGCTTATCGAATTTTTTATCTGCTCGAGGCTGACCTCGGCGACACACTCGCTGACGCGGTTTATCAGGTTTTCCGGGCCTTCCAGGGTAACCTTGTCGGGAGAAAATCTCGGTTCGTCGGCGAGATAGCCATCAGCTGGGTCTCCGGTCGCCTTGACCTTTACATCGAATTTTTTGCGTGCAAGCGGAATAACCTCGATCTGAACCTGCGGCGGTGATACAGAGACCACTGTCAAACCTGGCGCGGCAATAACGCGAACCGGTAATTGTGCCCGGCCGGGCCTGACATTATAGAGATCGACGGTAACCTGCACTCTGCCTGAGCTGGAAAGAATGAAGTCGCGTCGGGTGCCTTCCATCTGCACCTGAACCGTTGGTTTTGCCGGTGAAATTTTTACCATCTCAGGAACGTTGCGATATTCGATCTCTGCCGGCAGAGTACGGCGAATCTGTGG
>CAZMWO010000598.1:0-2470 GCA_964569565.1 uncultured bacterium
TCACCGGCTCTCTCGGTGAAGTGATGAAGGAATCGGCGCATGCCTCGCTGTCTTATCTGCGCAGCCACTCTGATGAAATTAAAATGCGGCCGATCGATTACGATGCAATCGACCTGCACATCCACTTCCCGGAAGGCGCGGTTCCCAAAGACGGGCCTTCGGCCGGTATTGCCATTGCAACAGCTATTTACTCCGCACTCAATGAAGTGCCGGTACGCAGCGATTTTGCCATGACTGGCGAGATTACCCTGCGCGGTCGTGTACTGCCGGTTGGTGGCATCAAGGAAAAGCTGCTGGCAGCGCATCGTCAGGAGATCACCAATATCATCATGTCGAACGACAATGAAAAGGAACTCGAAGAAGTTCCCCCGCAGATTCGCAAGAACCTGACTATTTACAAGGTTTCTTCAGCCTCCGAAGTTCTCAAACTGGCGCTCCGCGGAGAACCCAAGAGCACCCCGCTGGTTTTCAGCCGGCGCGCCCTCGGCACTGCGGCGAAGCGCAAAAAAGTCGGTAAAAAGCGCGGAGCAACCGAATGACCATCAAGATTACCTCGGCTACTTTCAGTGCCTGTGTTGTCGGCAAAGATGGTATTCCTGCCGACAACCTGCCGGTAATCGCACTGGTAGGTCGCAGCAATGTCGGCAAGTCTTCGCTCATAAATACCATAACCGGTCGCAGAGAGCTTGCGCGCACCAGTTCCCTCCCGGGAAAGACTCTCACCATAAACTATTACTGTATCAACGACGAGTTTTATCTCGTCGATCTGCCGGGTTACGGTTATGCCAAAGCGTCAAAAGTTACCAGGCAACGAATACAGAACATGATGAACGAGTTTTTTGCCGAGAGCAAAAATCTCAAGGGTGTCATTCAGGTGCTCGATATCAGGCACAAGCCTTCGCCGCTCGATTCTCAGATGCAGAGCTGGATTCGCGATCAAAAGCTCAACAGCCTGGCAGTTCTGACCAAGGCGGACAAGCTCAGTCATCAGCAGGTTGTCAAAATGCGGGCATCGATTGCAAAAGATCTCAAACTTGGCTACAGCATGATCTTTTCTGCCAAAACCTCAGCCGGGAAAGAAGACTTTCTCGACGCCGTCGAAAAAGTGCTGACCGGGCTTGAAATCAAGAGCAGTGATAGCAAAATCAGAAAACCGCAGCCGCAGCCCCGCCAGCGCAATGAACGACCGCAAAGGGCAGGCGAGGGCGGTTCGCGCCAGGGCCGTACCGACAGGCCGGCTGATCGTAAACCGAACCCCGAGCGTCCGGCTGACAGGCAGCCGCGCAAGATTCAGACCCCGGAGCGTCCTGCTCCGAAAAAAGACGAGCAGCCATCAGCCCGGCCCGAAAAACCTGAACTGACACCAGATCAGGCGCCAGGCCAGACGCCTGATCCGGCACCAGAACAGCGCCCGGGACAGAACCGCCGCCGCCGCTGGAAGAATCGCAAGAATCGCGGCAACGACGACAAGAAAAAGCAGCCAGAAACATAACTCTTTTTTGAGTGGAGGAAAATATGAAATTTGTGCGTATCGCTCTATGTATCGCTTTGATGGCAACAACGGTTGCAGTCAGCGCGGCCCCCTCGCTGAACAGTGTACAGAAGGACATCACTGCTGCCGGCAAACTCTGGCCGGCTGACCCGGTCAAAGCGCAGACGATGCTGCGCGAAGCCTTTGCTTCAGCCATCGCCTGGACTAAGGATGAATATAAACCTGCCGTAAGGGAACAGGCTTTTTATAATGCTGTTACCTGCCTCAGCCCTGAGCTGGTCGAGGAAGTTGCGCTGGCGGCCGAAACCTATGTTACCCTCTTCCCGAAGGGCCGCTATCTCAAAAAAGTGAACCTCTACCGCGCTATGGCCGAGTATTCCCGCGGAAATTACGAATCGGTTGCTGTCGCGCTCGATGCCGCTGCCAGAGCCAAAGGTAAGCTTGCCTATTCAGAGCAGACCCAGGCGATGTCGGGCTATGTTTTAACCGGCCATCATCGCAGTGCCGAAAAGTTTATCGAAGGTCAGCGGCTGCAGAAGCCTTCTTCTGCACTTACCCGTGATTTACGCCGGTTTCATTCAGGCAACCGGATGATCGATGGTTTGCTCAAGCGTATGGCATCAGGTCAGATAAGCGGCAATCAGGCGGCAGAACTTCTTGATTCGGCTCTTGATAGTGCATATTTCGCCAAAAGGGCACCTGAAGCCGCCTTAACTTCGATTGCGATCAAGGACGCGCAGGCGCCTTATTATAACCCGGTGCGAACCGAATGGATGAGCCTGAGCAATGTTGTAAAGCATGCAACTTCGCCGCAGATACGCTTGAAAAAGCTGACAAAATTCGTCAGCAATTTCCCGGAAGCTTCCAGCGCTGAACTTTACAAGGCACTGCTCGATCTGCGGTATCTCTATATGCTGGAATTCCGCGACCACAACGCTGCCGCCGAAATGCTGGTGCAGATGAAGGCTCTGCCGGGTT
>CAZMWO010000599.1:0-2468 GCA_964569565.1 uncultured bacterium
CTCCATCCGCTCAACACCACCGATTTCTCGGCGCAGCTGCTGCAGGCTCAGGCCAACCTCGAGAACGCCCGGGCGACAGAACTCGGTATCGAAGCCCAGGCTAAAAACCTGCAGGCATCTCTGCTTACCGCCAGAGCCGAGATTCAGGTGAGCCGATCCAACATTCGCAAGGCTGAAGTCGCGGTCGAAGATTCTGAGCGCAACCACCGCCGCATCAAAGAACTTTTCGAACGCAAGCTGGTGGCAGCCTCAGAGCAGGATTCAGCTCTCACAACTCTTGAATCGCAAAAAGCCTCTCTCGAAGCAGCAAAGGCTCAACACGAGTCTTCAAAGGCCAGAGAAATGGCGATAATGGCGCAGTTCGAGGCGCTCGAAGCTGACCGGTCAGGAGCAAAGGCCAGAGTTCGTCAGATGGAAGCACAGCTTAGCGTGGCTCAGATCAATCTGGATCGCACCCGCATTTATTCTCCGATTGATGGCGTGGTTATCGCGCGCGCCGTCGATGAAGGCCAGACAGTTGCTGCCAGTCTGCAGGCTCCCAAGCTTTTTGTCATCGCCCAGGATCTCAAAAAGATGCAGATAGACACCGCAGTCGATGAGGCTGATATCGGCGTGGTAAAGCAGGGCCAGCAAGTTACCTTCACGGTCGATGCTTATCGAAACCGGACCTTCAAAGGGACAGTCGATCAGGTAAGGCTGTCACCGCAGGAAACCTCCAATGTCGTCACTTACTCGGTCATGGTCAAGGTAGACAACGACGATCTCTCCCTGAAACCGGGAATGACTGCCAACGCCGAAATAGTTACCGGTGACCGCGAAGGCGTTCTGCGCCTGCCGGCCCGCGCCCTGTATTTTAAAGCTCCCGAAGATTTCGAACGACTGGCAAAACGCCAGAAAAAAGACCGCGAACAACTGGCGACAGATACGCTGCCGGTCTGGCTTCTCGACGAATCCGGCAATCCGCAGTACAAAACAGCAAAGATCGGTATCTCGAATCAGGATTACATCGAAATTCTCAGTGGCGAGCTCAAAGACGGCGATCAGGCAATTGTCGGCATTCAAGGCGCCAGCAGCAACGGCGATAGTTCGTCGAACCAGCAAAGAAGAAGACCTTCGATCAGGCTTTAACATGAATACGCCACTAATTGAAGTTAAAGAGCTCTGCAAAACCTACTTCATGGATGGAGTTTCGGTCAGGGCACTGCGCCAGGTCAACCTCTGCTTCCAGCTTGGAGAATTCACCTCGATCATGGGTGCTTCCGGTTCCGGCAAGTCGACGCTGATGCATATTCTCGGCTGCCTCGACCGCCCGACCTCGGGACATTATTTGATTGAAGGCAAGGATGTCTCGAGTTTCAGCAAAAACCAGCTGGCGCTGGTGCGCAATAAAAAAATCGGCTTCGTTTTTCAGGGCTTCAATCTGTTGTCACGCACAAGCGCCCTTGAAAACGTCGAATTGCCAATGGTCTATGCCGGCGTGCCGTCTGACGAACGGCGCGAACGCGCCATGCAGGCACTCGAATCGGTTGGCCTGAAAAGCCGCGAACATCACCATCCCAACCAGCTCTCGGGTGGACAGCAGCAACGCGTAGCCATCGCCCGCGCGCTGGTGAACCGCCCGTCGGTTATTCTCGCCGACGAACCGACCGGCAATCTCGATTCTTATTCGAGCGTCGAAATCATGGGAATTTTTCAGAACCTCAACCGGCAGGGCATTTCGATAGTTCTCATCACACATGAGCCAGACATTGCCCTTTATACAACCCGCATCGTCAGGCTTTCAGATGGCATAATACTCTCGGATGAACCGGTAAAAGAACAGCTCGATGCGCGAGAAGAGCTGAAAAAGCACAAACGCCCGAACGACAGCGAGGAGAATGAAGCATGAGTTTTCTGGGCATCATCAAGCTTGCTTTCATCAGTCTTGGCAGAAACAAGATGCGCTCCTTCCTCACCGCGCTGGGCATAATCATCGGCGTTACTTCGGTAGTCGGCATGGTTGCGCTCGGCCAGGGCGCCTATTTTTCAGTGCAGGATAACATCTCGAAAATGGGCACCAACCTGATCATGGTCATGCCCGGCGGGGGCCGCCAACGTGGTTTTCGTGGTCCCCCCGGCAGTATGAACACCCTTACTCCTGAAGACGGTGACGCGATAGCGCAGATGTGCCCGTCTGTCGGCAAGGTGACTCCGATCGCGAGGAATTCAGGCCAGGTGGTCTTTGGCAACCAGAACTGGTCGACCAGTGTAATGGGTGTCAACGAGCATTATCTCGATATCTCGTCGCGCGAAATCAGCAGCGGCCGTTTTTTAACGCCGACTGAAGTGCGCGGCGGCCAGAAAGTCTGCGTTGTTGGCGAAACTATCGTCGAAAAACTTTTTGGTAATTTGAACCCGCTCGGACAGACAATCAGATACAAAAAGCTGCCACTCACTGTTATCGGGGTGCTCAAATCACGCGGCGAAGC
>CAZMWO010000600.1:0-2462 GCA_964569565.1 uncultured bacterium
CAGGTCGGCGTATTTAACGGCGCCGACGCCTACGATACGGGCTACCTCCCTTTTGCGCTCTTCGCTCAGGCCCGGATTTTTCTCGTTGACCACCTGATAGGCCCGCTCAATAGCCTCGTCAAGCAGTTCAGCCAGTTTTACATTTTCCCCGCTGCGGGTTTTGAGTGGCTTGTTGTCTTCGCCAAGAATGCTGCCAAAAGGCACGTGTTCAAGTTTGACATCGGGCACGGAAAGTATGCCGGTAGCCCGGGCCACCGCGAAAATCTGTTTAAAGTGAAGAGCCTGACGGGCATCGGTGACATAGACTATGCGCTGAGCCTTCAGCTTTGCAGTGCGGTAACGCAGCGCCGCAAGATCGAAAGTGCCATAATTGAAGGCACCGTCTGTCTTCTGTACGATAACCGGCAGCGGACTGCCGTCTTTTCCTTTGAATTCATCAAGAAACACACACTGGGCGCCCTGCGACTCGACCATTTTGCCGCTTCTGCCTATCTCGGCGACAGTTTCGGCCAGCATGTCCCGATAAAAGCTCTCGCCGCGCTCGTTTTCTTCAGCCAGCTTAACATCAAGCAGGCGATAGATGCGATAAACCTCGGCCATGGAAATTCTGACAATCTTGTGCCAGAGGTCGAGCATCTGGCTGTCGCCGTTCTGAAGACGTACCAGGCATTCGGCACAGGCTGCGGCAGTGGTCGGATTGTCTTTGCATTCAGCCGAAACGCTCTTATACAGCTCTTCGAGCCGGGCCAGCGAGAGTTCGCCGGCAAGATCGCCCTTACGCTGCTCTATCGCTGCGATTTCCGGACCTGCTTTCCAGATGACCATGGCCATTGGCAGCCCCCAGTCGCCAAGATGGTTCTGGCGCACAACCGGGTTACCCAGCTCTTCGACAACGCGGGCAAGCACATCGCCAATTATTGTTGAGCGCAGGTGCCCGACGTGCATCTCCTTGGCGATATTAACGCTCGAATAATCAACTATTGTAGTTTCGCCGCCACCGGCAGCCTTTTCAACCAGCTCGCTCTGCGTGGCCAGCTGGTTAAAACTGTCTTCAATGACATTGTTGGCGAGATAAAGATTGATGAAGCCGGGACCGGCCATTTCGACACGACTGAACCAGTTTTTTTCAGTTTCCAGAACTGCTACCATTTCGGCAGCCAGTTTCTGCGGCGCACATTTGGCAGCTTTGGCCAGTTTCATGGCAGCATTCAGCGAAAAATCGCCGTTGGCCCTGTCAGGCGGCACCTGCACATCGATAAAACCATAGTCTTCGATGCCATAGCGCGCAAACAGGCCTGCCAGTTTCTGGTGTATGAGATTGATTAAACGCTTTTTCATATATGTTCCTTAGCCATGGCCGTCATCAGGCCTTTGATTTGAAGATCAGCCAGATGCCGATCGCCCCGATAAGAAAGTTGGGCAGCCAGACTCCGAGAAAAGGCGTAACGACCGCGCCTTTTGCAAAAGCCTTGCCGGCAGCGAACAGCACATAATACAAAAATATTATAACGACCGACATGCCGATACCGATACCAGTACCGGAACGCGTTGTCTGTGAACCAAGCGGTGCACCAATCAGAACGAAAATCAGCGCAGCAAAAGGAATCGAGGTTTTGGACCAGAATTCGATCCAGTGCTGGGCGATAACAGTCGGCGAAATGCCTTTTTTTTCAGAATCCCTGATAAATTCATATAACTCGACGAGCGTCATGGTGCTGGCATTCTTGGAGTCAGGCACATGGTCGGGGTTCACATAATGCGTATCGATGGGATATTCCATATCTTTGAAGTAGGTATAATTGCGATCTTCGCCGCTCATGTGAATATCAGACACCCGCCCATCCCAGAAATAGCAGACACCACCTTCGATACGGGCGCGTTCGGCCTCGATAACCCTCGGAAACCCGCGTGCCTGACCCTCATACATGACAACACCAAACATATCCTTGGTTTCTTCATTGAATTTACGCACAAAAAATTTGCGGCCGGGCCCGGCTTCAAAGAAGCGGTTCTCGGCGATTTTGGGCAGAGGCCGCTTGAGCGTAACCTCGCGCCGGAACAGGCGCGTAAACTTCTCGTTGGCCACCGGCACCAGCTTTTCATTAAAAACCAGAGTGAGTAAAGTTATAAAAAGGCCGGCCAGAATCGCCGGCGTCACTACCCGGGCAAAGCTGTAGCCTCCGGCCTTGAGCGCCGTTATCTCAGAATCTGAAGACATCCGGCCGAAAGCGACAAGATTTGCCAGCAGCAGTGCCATCGGAAAGCTGATAACCAGAGTCGGCGGCAGGCTGTAGATAAAAAACAGTCCGACAACCGTAGGCGGCACGCCCTTGGCGAAAATAAGGTTGATCAGCCCCATCATCAGATCGATCAGCCAGATCGCGACAAAAAAAGCCATGCCAAAAAGAAACGGCTCCAGCAGTTCCTTTAAGACATACTTGTCAACTGTCTTGATCGTTTTC
>CAZMWO010000601.1:0-2459 GCA_964569565.1 uncultured bacterium
AATGACGCTGCTCAAACCGGAAGAAATCCCCGAAGAAGATATTCCATTGCGCAGTCTCGATGACATAGTTAAAGGAATGATTAAAAACCCAGTTGTAGGCGATGAAAACCTTATCCGCCTGTCAGTCGAAGCTATTGTCAGACTGCCTGAAAACGCCGGAGTCACGAGAAGAAGCCTGCATTCACTCACCACCGAAAGTTTGACTCAAATAGATGCTGATGGCTATATAACAACCAATTCAGTTATCGGCAGTGAGACTCCTGCTCTTGTCATAGTTGGCCCAAAACCTTTTACGGGAAGCGAAGAAGTTGAACCACTATTGCTTAAAATATGGCATCCCAAAGACTCCGAATTTGTTCCTGAAGATCAGTATATAGACACAAATTCGACAGCCGAAGCTCTGGTGTTGCTTGATAATGTTTTCTGGAGCCTGCCCTATGAAAAGTTTCTTGAAGCCAGAGAAAAGGTTCGCAAACACGCAAATCTGCCTGCTCTGGCGAAATCAGTAGAATATGCCCTGCAAAACCCGAGTGCAGAAGCTTTGTTCAGCGACACACTAATCCGTGGCTCGCAGTCGATAGCAAAATCCGTCGCCAGCGCTATGAACCTGTCAATCTCCAGACGTCCCTCTATACGAGGCGCCATAGGTGAAGTTACTGATAAAGCGGTATATGTCGAAGACGATGGTGCGCGCAGTGCCTCGACCGTATTGCTCACCAACCGGTCTTATTGCCACTACAACGTCACCATTACTCATGACATGTCCCCCTACTACACGGTAAAATCACCATCCGGCAACAATTATTTCACGCTCGAACGCTCGACACATACCAGCTATACCTGGAGCTGGCCACCCGACCGGAAAAAACAGGTTACCGTCGACCTTGGTCCTGGCGAATTCACTACCAAATTCTCTAAAGAAAAGGGCCTGTCGGTGTTCGACGGTCTGATGACGCTTGCCGGAACCGTAATCGGCGCAGGCGCTTCGAGCCACGAAGAGCTGAGTGACGGCTACAAAATGCTTTCCACAACAAGCCAGGGTGTGCTCGAGATTATCAACAAAGCGACAACAGCCAACATAAACTCATCGGAAGATGCCCTCAAACTGGCTGATGAACTTCTGTTCTCGACCGGCAAAATGGGTTTCGAAATTCTCATGGATTTTGCGCCGAAATACTTTGGCGCGAAACTCGCAAGAGAACTCAAGAATTCATGGTTCAAGACCACAGCCAAATTCATGATGAAAAAGGCGCTGATCTGGGGCGTTGCCATCTACAACACCACTGATGTGGCCCTGATTATCTACGACGTCGCCAAAACTCCTGACTACTACGAAGAAAAGGGCTGGCAGACCAGGGGCGGCTGGTATGGTGATCTCTTTGCCGAAAAGCTTGGCAAAATGAAATACATGAAGGTAATCTTTAACCTTCCGATGAATGGCACTGCTTACTACAGACAGCCAGACTCTGATGGCACAGTTACCGAAACCAGTGTCGATACTTACAACGGGACAGTTGCATACGATGGACCCAGAGTGGCGATCGATGGCATTCTCGTTGCCATAGATGTTGATGTTGACACGAGAACTCTCGTTGGAGCGTCATACGAAGTCGAGAACTCACGTGGAAAAGTTGGTGCTTCGTTCCACAATGTCGGTTTCGTAGGCTTTCAGGACCGCGACAACGATAAGGTCTTTGACGAAACCAAAATGGAGTTCGTCTGGGGAAACCCGAAGCCTGGATTTATTGACAATATCGAAATCTCAAGTAAAGATGCCTACCCTGCAGAAATAGACTTCGCTTATTTCGACCACTGGGTATACAGCAGCGTAGAATGGGCAAGCGTATTGCCGAATTATCCATATCTTGCCGGGGTCATTCTCAGTGAGAATCCCTGATCGTCATAGCTGACAGAAACTCCCGGGCCACGTGCCCGGGAGTTTTTTTTCTGCGCCAGATATAAACTCATGTAACCCTTTATGATATAATCTTCATTATCGCAGTCGGAGGAAGAAGTATGGCCGGGGCCGCACGAAAAAAAACAGAGAAAAAGTTCTCTTACGCCGATTATCTGAAATGGAGTTCTGAAGAACGCTGGGAGCTGATCGAAGGCCAGACATACGCGATGTCGCCAGCGCCATTGCCGATTCATCAGCGAATGGTTTCGCGACTGGTTGCATTGTTCGAAACATATCTCGAAGGTAAAACCTGCAAAGTTTACCCGGCACCCTTCGACGTGCGTATGGCGAGGCTTGGAACGCGCAGCGAAGACGTATTTACCGTAGTTCAGCCTGACATTTCGATTGTCTGCGACAAAGATAAGATTGACGACAAAGGCTGTATCGGAGCTCCAGACCTGATCATCGAGATTCTGTCGCCGGCAACCGCCAGCCGCGACCATATTCTTAAAAAAGCCATATACGAAAAGAATGGCGTAAAAGAATACTGGCTGGTAGACCC
>CAZMWO010000602.1:0-2453 GCA_964569565.1 uncultured bacterium
GAACAGCATGCCGGGAGTCAGCAGGTATTTAAGGCTGCCTTCAAGGCGGCTGATAACGTTATAAAGGCGAGAACCGAAACCGGGTATCTGTTTGAGCACATGAGCCAGATAATCTTTTGGTGTCGTATATGCCGGTTCGAGACGTAGCCGGTGCAGATACATCGACATGGCGCCGACGTTCGGCGAAATCGACATTTCGTTATCGTTGAGAATTACCACTACGTCGTTTTTTTCGTGTCCGGTGTAGTTGAGGGCTTCGAAAGCCATGCCGGCTGTCAGAGCTCCGTCGCCTATGACCGCTACCACTTTTCCATCTCTACGGAACTGCTGATTGGCGATAGCAAGGCCCTGGGCCGCCGAGATAGAGGTCGAACTGTGGCCAGTATTGAAAACGTCGTGGCGACTTTCGCAGATCTTGGGAAAGCCGCTAATACCTTCAAAGGTGCGAATACCGGCAAATTTATCGCGCCGGCCGGTGACTATCTTGTGAGTATAGCACTGATGGCCGACATCCCAGATAATCTGGTCTTTGGGTGATCTGAAAATGCGGTGCACTGCAAGAGTCAGCTCAACAATGCCAAGATTACTGGCAAGATGGCCGCCATTGCGCGAAACGACGTTGATGATCATCTCACGTATTTCACTGCTCAGCTGTTGCAGTTCTTCGTAGGAAAGGAACTCCAGATCAGCCGGCTCACGTATCCGGTCGAGTATCATGCTATGTTAAGGACTCAACTTGTGCTAGATATTTTTGTAATTATATCACAAGCTTCTTTTTTTACAAACTGCGCTTTGTACATCACATCCCGGGCTGTTGCAGCGCTGACCCGAATATTAAAAAGGGGGCGGGCTGTGTTATTCCTGAAGTGCCTTGAGCAATTCCTGCAATTCGATGCCGTGTACTCTGGCGGCGTCTGCAAGACTTTCGCCCGAGGCTACGGCGCAGCCGATGCAATGCATGCCAAAATTCTGAAGAACCCTTGCTGCTTCTGGCTTCTGTCGCAGAATCTCTGCGATTGTCATTGTCGCTTCAATTGCCATTGCTGTCGCTCCTGTCTTCTGCTTCGTCTTCCTGTGGCAGCTTCTTCATGCCGTCGAGTTCATGGTGCTTGTCTTCAAGCGCTTTGTCAGACTTGAACAGCAGCACCCATACCGTCTGGAATACTATCTTGAAATCAAGTATCAGACTGTAGTTGTCGAGATAATAATAATCGTAGGTGACTTTGTCGGTCAGGCGCAGATAGTAACGTGAGTTGACGGCTGCAAGGCCTGTTACGCCGGGTTTTGCCGACAGTCTGCGACCCTGGAACTCGTAATAATCTTTTACAAAGAATGGTCGTTCGGGTCTTGGCCCAACGACCGACATTTCGCCGGTAAGCACCAGAAAAAACTGTGGCAGTTCATCAATGCCGAATCTTCGCAAAAATCTGCCAAGTGGCGAAATCCTGTCGTCGTCGGCAGTGGCTACTTTGGGGCCTGATTTAGATTCTGAACCAACACGCATCGAGCGGAATTTGATGACATCGAATTCTTTGCCGTAGCGACCGACTCTTTTCTGTTTGTAGAATAATGGCCCGGGCGAGTCAAGCCGCACCAGCAGGGCCGTTAGAAACATTACCGGAGATGCGACCAGCAGCGCAAACAGAGAGAAAGCGAGATCGAATGTTCGCTTGCAGAACCTTTGAAAGCGTGTTAACGGATGTGAATGCAGTGTGATGAGAGGAAAATCCTCAAGACTCTGCAGGGCAACCGTGCCGGAGGTTTTGCGATAATCGGCAGAGATTCTGACTTTGAATTCATGTGGTTCTTCTTTACGCAGGTAGAAAACCTGCGCCCAGAACTTGTCGAGGTTAAGCGCCGGGTCAGTTACGAATACCTCGTGGGCATGCCGGAAGATTACTTCGGATGCGAGATCATCAATCTGGTCGGCTTTCATGCTGTGCACGATGCGAAAACGTACGCCGCCGCGGCGGTGAAAATGCTTGATTATACGCCGTGCTTCAGATTCGTCGCCGATAATCACTGCCCGCCTGAGCAAAGGATGCGGCCGGAACAGTGTCGATGCAAGTGCCCGCAGCAGGACTGCTGCGATAACGCAGCATACTGTTGCCATCAGAAACACCGGTCTTGGAAAGTTATAGGAAAGGTTAGCAATGTCACGCGAGAAGAAGGCGATCAGGTTGAAGCTGATAAAAGTGCCGAGAAGGGCATTTGAAGTGTGTGAAAAAATATCTGATGCGGCGCTGAGATTGCGAATGTTGAAAATGCCGGCAAGCAGCCCGAAGGTTATGTAGAGCCCGAGTAATATCCAGCGAATCTGCAGATAGGCATTAAGGTAGATGTCTGCCTGTTGCAGGCCGCTGAACCATACCGTGAAGACACCAATGAAGAATGCGTTCATCAGAAGGGCATCTAAGACCAGAAGTGCTACAGAAAGGAGACGTTCAGCACCC
>CAZMWO010000603.1:0-2451 GCA_964569565.1 uncultured bacterium
CAGCAGAGGCACTTCGCCGTATCTTTTCAGCAGCGGCGTGATTTCGCGGGCGAAGTCGAGCACGACCGGGCCGCGAATTCCGTTCTCGGTGAAGATAAGATCTCCGATTGCCTGCAGCTTTTTCGCTTCGGGCAGGTTTATGCGCATTTCGACCTTGCCGACAGTGTCGGCGCGGCACCTGGCGACCCAGGTTTCGCGCGTGGTTAGCGGCAGCATCGCCGGAAACAATTCTTCTATCTTGTGGCCAAGTGCCGCAGCAAGCTCGTAACCGCTGGCGTCAGCACCAAGAGATGGATACCCGGGCCCGCCGCTGGCGAGAATGACGCTGTTGGCAGAAAAGCTGCCCTTGTCAGTGGTTACGCCAGTTACGGCACCATCTTTGCAGTCGATCTGCTGCACTTTCGTGTTGCATGCCAGCTCGACGCTGAGCTTTTGCATCTCGGCTGTCAGCGCATCAGCGACGGTGTCAGCCTGATGCGTCACCGGAAAAATCCGATAACCATCGGGAGCATGGCAGGCGACGCCAATTTCGGCAAAAAATGCAATCAAAGCCTGATGATCGAACTCCCTGAGTGCCGGAATCATGAACTTGCCGCTGCGCCCGAAGCGGGCAATGAACTTTTCGTTGCTCAGCGTATTGGCAATATTGCAGCGTCCGCCGCCACTGGCTCGTAGTTTGGCGCCGGGCCGGTTCTGCTTTTCGAGCAGCAGCACCCGGCACCCACGGCGCGCAGCAGTAATCGCGGCCAGCATTCCCGCCGCCCCTGCTCCGATTACGATGAGGTCATATTTCATTCAGATATTTTCTAATTACCTGTCAGCCGCCGGTTTCAGGCTGAGTTGTCTGTTGCAGTGCAACTTTTTTCCCGTCGAAAATATAGATGGCGCGCGCTTCTTTTGCCGGCTCGTCATCGGTAAAGTAATCGATAACGATGCGGTTTCTGCCGTCGGTGTCAGCTTCTATGGCAACTTTGCCGGCACTGAAACCGGTTTCGATCCAGACCTCTCTGTATTTGCCGTTATCGAGCTGCAACAGTGAGAGTTCGCGCAAATCCGCCGAGCCGCCGAGTTCCATGACGACGAGAATTTCGTTGCTGCCGTCTTTGTCGAGGTCGGCCGTGAGCACCTGCTCGATTGCGCGACCTTCTGACTCGAATATCACGGTTGTCTGGTCACCTTTTTCGATAAAGAGCCGGTCTTCGCGCGCAAGCATGCCTTCCTGCTGCCGTTTTTCCAGCATCAGGCGCCAGGGAGCATCAGAAGCTATCTCGAGTGTTTCGTTAACAGCGGCCATCACCTGGCAGAAGGCCAGCGAAACAGCGACAAGTGTCAGCACGAATATACGTATAGCAAGTTTTTCAGTCATTGTGTTCTCCTCAGGCTCCCAGGCCATGCGAATAAGAGTAAAGCTGATCGGCGTAGGCATCGACAGACTTGCTGCCGGCCATTTTTTCTTTGACATAGGTTCGTTCAAGATCGGTCAGGGCTATGCCAAGGCACATTTTTACCTTTAAACCATAGCCAACCGCACCAGTGCGGGCCTTTACCATGTCGGCAAACGAGCCGGCCAGTTTGGTCGAATATGGGCCCATGTTATAGGCGCATCCGGCCATGACCAGCTTGTCGAGGCCTGATTTTTTGCCGACATAGCGGCTGGTGAAAACTTCTTTAAAATATTTGGCGCCGCCGAGCAGATTCTGCGCCGGGTCAGTGGCATCGACACCGAGGCCTTTCGCGGTATTCGGCATCAACTGCATGAAGCCCATGGCGCCGCAATAACTGGTAGTGAGTTTGCCGCTCGAATTACGATGAACTCCGCTGCTTTCGATATATATGATCGCCTTCATGAACTCTTCAACCGTGACTTTTTTGCCGTATTTGTTGGTGACGTCAGGAAAGGCCCATTTGGTTGCATACTGAGAGACTGCAGCGTCGAACCATTTCTTGAAATCGGGAGACTTTGTGTTTATTGCCTGCCCGCCCGGCGCACCCTGAATTTTCGGTGCCGGGGTATTGCCAGACGTGGCAGCAGTAGATGAAGATTCGCTGGTTGAAGTTGTGCTCTCTGAAATTGCCTTATTCGCTGAGGTTGTCGAACTGCTGGCGCCGGATTTTGAGGTGTTGATGCCTTCTGCAAGCGGCAGATAACCGCCGCTGCGTGTGTTGCCTGGATAATAGGGCGCCTCGCCGGAAGCAGAAGCGTTCGGAATCGAAACGTAATTCTTGTGCATATAGCCTTTCTGGCCATTCACTTCAACGTAGTAGAACTCGCCGGATACGCCAAGCACGTTGATCGATGTTCCACCCGCAAAAGTGTCCTGCACGATTCCCCAGGGCCAGAGCCGCAGTCTGAGGTTGCCACAGCCGGAAACTGTTCCGGTTATCGGAAACCCTTTCTGGTCTGGTTGAACGATCTTTTTTATCGCTTCCATTTCGCTTGCAGCCGTGGCT
>CAZMWO010000604.1:0-2438 GCA_964569565.1 uncultured bacterium
ACCTGCTGCCGGTCGCAATTGTGGCGACGGTAGCCGATATCTGGAGCGTCTCGGCCGGAGCTACCGCGAAAATTGTGGTTTCTTCGGCGATCAATTATTTCCTGCTGCGCTTTCCAATGCCGGGCTATGACACGATTCCTTATCTGATCGGCCTGACCGACTTTCTTTTCTTCGCCATTTTCTTTCAGGCCGCGGTGCGCTTTGAGCTTGGTGTCAGAAAAAACGTATTGCTGCTGCTGGCTTCGTTCTTCATAGCCGTTGCCGCCGCTATATTTTTCGCAACAGGTTTGCCGGTGCTGCCTTTCATGGCCATCTTCTTCGTCATCGGCAATTTCAGGCGCCTCAGCCTGAAAAAAGAAGAGGTCAGACAGATTATGCTGTTTGTGGTATTTATAGTTATTGCATTTACACTGATAAGTAAATTTGCACATTGAGTGCCAGGGAGGTTTGAAATGATCGGTTTTCACAAAATGCACGGGCTCGGCAACTGCTTTATCTTCTTCGACGAATTTAACCAGGATTTGTCATTCATAAAAACTCCCGAAAAAATCAGGCTGCTTTGTACGACCAGCCACGGTCTCGGCTCAGACGGACTCGTTTTTATCGCGCCACCGCGTGATGCCAAGCATCATTGCCGCATGGAAATGTTCAACACCGACGGCAGCGAAGCCGAAATGTGCGGCAACGCGATACGTGGTGCCGCTATGCTTTACGACCGCAAATCGCTCGGTATTTCGCCGGTTCTCATCGAGACCCGCAGCGGCACCAAAGAGGTCAGTTTTGTCAGGGTCAGCGACGGCGAAGGTTATTACCGGGCGCAGATGGGTCAGGCCAGTTTTGATCTGGTTCGCAGCGGCGAACTGGTCAGCGACGACAAGCGCAAACCACTGGAGTGGAATTCTCTGACATTCGATCCGGTTTACGTGAATGTCGGCAACCCGCATGCTGTAATCTTTCTTAAAACTCCGCTGACCCATGATGAAATGAAGGTTGCCGGCGCCTGGCTGGAAACGCATGCAAACCACCCGCGCCGTATCAACGTAGAGTTTGTCGAAGTGCTGTCGCGCAATGAAGCGCGGGTAAACGTCTGGGAGCGCGGCTGCGGCATGACTGCCGCCTGTGGCACTGGAGCTACCGCAGTAGCAGCGGCCGGCATCAAAAAGGGACTGTTCGACAAAAAAGTCACCGTTCACATGCCGGGCGGCGACCTGGTAATCGAACAGAGTTCTGATGGCCTGCTTTACATGACCGGGCCGGTGCAGGAAGTGGCAGTTGGCCAGATTACGGCCGGAATGGCACATCGCCTGAGCCGCGCATGAGTTTTGCAGAAGAAGCTCTACAGGCAGTAAGAAAGACACTTGAAGAGGTGCTGGCCGGAAGGACGGCACCAGCTCTCAGCTTTGCTGACCCCCGCTTCAAAGAGCACTGTGGCATCTTCGTCACTCTCAAAAAACATGGCGAACTGCGTGGCTGCATTGGCCTGGTGCGCGGCGTAGAACCTCTCAGCCAGGCTATCGGCGAAATGGCGGTGGCGGCAGCAATGCACGACCCGCGCTTTCCGCCAGTGCGTCTCAACGAGCTGGCAGACATAGATATCGAAATTTCAGTATTGACGCCAATGAGCAAAGTCGAGAACATTGCCGACATAAAAATAGGACGCGACGGGCTGATGCTGCAATACCGCGGCCACTCAGGTCTGCTGCTGCCACAGGTTCCGGTAGAATGGAACTGGGATGTCGAAGAATTTCTCGAAAATCTCTGCCACAAAGCCAGCCTGCCGTCAGGCTCGCATCTGCAGCCGGGCGCAACTCTGCTAAGGTTCTCGGCCGATATATTTTCAGAGAACAGTGAGCCGGCAGTTTGACGCTTATCACAGGGCGTGTTACACTTAAGAAAATAACTCAGCTCGGCCTGAAAAATCTGAGGACTGGAGAAAGGCAATGAATCGACAGGGTTTTGCTTACCTGGTAGCGGTTTTGATACTGGGCCTGCTCGCGTTTATGGGTCTTTTCCTTGCTCAGAGCAGCTCGGCCGAATACTCTCAGGCCGCCGTCTCGGTCTATCGCACCATGGCCCGCCAGCTCGCCGACGCAGCCGCCGACGAAGCTTACGTCATGCTTGAAGAGCGTTTCAAAGACAAAACCGAAAACGGCTTTCTCCAGCAATTGCTGTGGCAGGCTTCCGGTTCACAGGTGCCGAAGGGCGGCGGGGCAACCGGTCTCAACCCCACCCTGCTGCATGACTTTACCGATCTCAAAGACAAAGTGACCCAGACCCTGACTCTTAAAGATTACCACATGACCAGGGCCGGCTTTACCATCGAAAAAATTCTGCCCAATATCAAGGGTTGCCGCCCAATTCCAAATGGTCCGCTCGATGAGCCAGAAAGTTACCATCGTTCACCAGATCGCGCCAAAGGCTTTGACGACCACTATTCA
>CAZMWO010000605.1:0-2171 GCA_964569565.1 uncultured bacterium
AGTTTCACCCGTGGTCATATAAATCCAGAGAAAAAATATTACGAGTATTGGAATGACACCCAGTATGATCTGGTCTACCAGCCTTACCGGGGTTCTGATACCGAAAAAGTTCTCATGGACAGTGAATTTCATTATTCTTTCCTGAATTGGGGCCGGCAGGTTTGCGCCTGCCGGCCAATGCTACGACTTTAGCGAGGTCAGTTGCTTTCGGGTGGGAATACCGATACTTCGACGCGGCGGTTCAGAGCCTGGTTGAGCGGATTGCTCGAATCGGCGGCTTTGTCCCAGCCAGCGCCTTCGACCACGAACTTGGAAGGGTCGAATTTGTATTTATCGACCAGCGCGCGCTTAACTGCTTCAGCACGGGCCATGCTGAGGTCTTTGACGATCTTTTCGGGAATCTTGCCTTTCATCGAGCTGTCGGTGTGACCGACTATAGCGACTACAGCACGGTCATAAGCGCCTGAGAGGCGGGCAACGCGTTCAAGCGTGGCTTCGATGTTGGGATCGTAAAGAGTGTTGGCCATCGGCACGCCACTGAGATCGTGTGCTGGTTCGTAGATGTTGGCTGAATTCGGGTAGAAGTTGATGCGGACAGTCTGGGTGATGATCGGCGCTTCGGCGTTGACCTTCTGGAAGGTTGTCGGCACGAACTTGCTGACATATGCGTCCTGGTGGTGCTTGAACTGGCCACTCTTGTCGAGTTCCTGAAGCATCGAGAAGTCCATGATCTGGCTGAACGGCAGTTCCTCTTTTACCAGGCCTGCCTGCTGGTAAACATAGGTGATGTTCTTCCAGGTGCGTTCAAAGTTGGTCGGGTTGTTGGCGTTCATGAAGAACGAGCGGTTTTCGGCAAAGTTGGTGGAATGGGCGTCTGCTTCCATGCCCTTGACGTCTTCGACCTTCATGCCGTAGCCGTCTGCCATCCACTGAAAAGCCTGCCCCTTGAACGTGGCGTCTTTGAGCAGATCCATGCCTTCGAAGATCCCGGCGACAAGGCCTTTTACTATTTCTGGTTTGTCGCGGGCGAAATCGGCGCGCACAGCCCAGACGTCGGCGATGAGCTTGTTGGCGTCGGCAGTGGTTGTCAGAATTTTCGTGCCGGCAACCTTTTCGGGGATGTTATAGATGTCGGGCGCCCAGCTGACGCAGGCGTCGATAGCGGGATCGGCCACAAAAGCGGCAGCAGCTTCGAATGCTGTCGAAGTATATCTGTGGGTAACTTCATTGAGGCCGATACCGGCATTGATCAGCAGATTGCTGACGAAATACTGTGAGGGGCTGTTCTGTGCATAAACAATGGTTTTGCCCTTGAGATCGCCGACGTTTCTGATTCTGGTGCGGGCAACGATGCCGTCGCCGCCGTTCGACCAGTCGACCTGCTGGAAGATGCGCAGGGCAGTGCGGCTGTCTTTGGCAAGTTCGGGTGCAAACAGCACCATCATGTCGAGGGTGCCCCAGAGAACATGGCTGTTGCCTGATGCATAGGCATCACGGGCGGCAACCGGGTCGTCGATGAGTTTGAGGTCAACTTTGAAACCATATTTTTTGAAGAATACACTTTCTTCGTTGGGAGCAAAACCATGGTTGGCAGCAATAATCGGCAGCCAGCCGGCCCAGACGTTGATCGGGAAAACAACGGTCTTTTCCTTGTCATCCCATTTATAGGCAGAAGTGCCCTGCACCGGAGGCAGAGTTTCACGAGGTATGAACTTGTATTCGCTGACGGTAGTGACTGAATTGGTATCGGGGGCTTCTACCAGCGCCGCTTCCTGGGTGAATGCAGAATTTACCATCAGCAAGAGAGCGAACAGAACAAAAATGACTCTTTTCATGCTTATCTCCTTATACTTCTTCAGTTCTTTTCCATCGGGCCAAGGCCGCGCTGGGGAACATCTTCGGTTTCAGTGATTTCAGCTTCACTGACGCCCATGTCGAGACCGTTCATAGCGGCAAATTCGGCGAGGGCAGCGTCACCCAGCGCTTCCATTTCGCCTTCTTTCATTTCGATACCGCTGCGATCATACCCGCTGGCAACACGTGCTTTGCCGGCAGCCTTGTCGCGGCGCTCTTCGAGCAGCTGAGTAACGCGGTTGATTGTGTCGCCGCTGTTGCCGATGCCAGAAATCATGCCCTTTGCCATTTCCTGCAATTCGGCCTGAGCTTCGAGC
>CAZMWO010000605.1:2181-2438 GCA_964569565.1 uncultured bacterium
TGACCATGGCCTGAAGCTTTTCGATGCGGTGCTGAGCTTCTCTTACCGAGACATCGCGTGACTTTTCGAGATCCTTGAAGGTCTTGTCGGCAATCTCAAGCTGCTGCTGGTTTTCTTCGAGCTGCTGTTTGACTGTCTGCAGCTGCAGAGCCAGCTGGCCAGCCACTTTCTTGTTGCCGGCCTTGAGATTGGCAGTGATTTTTGCGGTCAACTCGCGGTCTTTTGCCGAAAGAGTCTTGATCTGGCGCATCAATCTC
>CAZMWO010000606.1:0-999 GCA_964569565.1 uncultured bacterium
ACAAATCAGAAGGCAAGATAATCGACAGGAAAAAAATAGTCGTTCTTTACCCGCCAGAAAGCGGTGTTATCGAGTTCTAACGACCGGCGGTGCCTTATCCGTCAATCAGTTTAAACGATCGTTCGTATCGTCATAATCGTCTGATATGTCGTCTTCGGATTCAGGCTCATGCTCATATTCCATATCCTCAGAAGCTGCGTCGTAGTCTTCTTCTGTATCTTCTTCGGGATTCTCTTCAGAATCTTCGTAGCCATCCTGAGTGCTCTCGAACTGAGCCGTTCTCTGAGAAGTGTAAGCGGCTTCGAGGTTCTTTTGTCTGACTTCAATGGCCAACCCGATTAGTGGAACAATTGAGGCTATTGTAGCACCGATCAACCCCCAGAATGCACCGTAACCAGGCTGAAGTGCGTCGAGATAAACCTGAATTACCGATCTGAACCATCCGTCAGGCTTAAGTTCCAGGGCCAGTTCTACCGCCCGGTTATCATAAATTACAATTATTTCGTGGGTCAGAAAAAAAGCGGCAAAAATTCCGATGAAAAAACTCGAAAAGAAGCTTCGGCGCAACGCCAGCACGGTGCCGGCCAGACAGCTCAGCATTACCGGCAGGCCGACACCCCCGGCACGCCAGCTGCGCAGGCACACCGGCGTAAAGTCAAGAAAAGTCGAGAATACGACCAGAATAAATCCCGCCGAGATTATCACTCCTGTGACACTGGGAGCAAAGCCTTCGGTAAAGGAGCGTGTGTCTTCGTGCTTTTCCATGATGTTTTCCTGCATTTTGTCTCCGTGGCAGATTATGCCATTTCGCTTCAGGTCAGATCGCCGGGTTCAAGAAAGCGGCGAAGGCAGCTGTTTTCAAGGGCCTTGCCCGGTGCCCCTTTTACCCCGCCATGCTCATAACTGATATCAAGTATCAATCTGGGAGTTTTGACTGGCGTTACGATGATGAAATATTCACCGGATTGCTTTTGTACAAGCCTGATCAGGGCATTCTGC
>CAZMWO010000606.1:1009-2433 GCA_964569565.1 uncultured bacterium
GATCACCGCATCGACAACTTCTTCGTCATATCCCGTGCGTTCAGCCAGTTCCGGACGATCGAGCAGAACATGGCGATCGGCGGGTTTACCCAGTTCAAAGTCAAGCTCGATAAGTTTTTTGAAGATCGGCCAGGCTTCGGGTCCGATTTTATCGTTGAGCAATCCCGGCAAGCCTGAGAATTCAAGCCATTTCGGAAACCTGAAACACATTTTCTTCGGGCTCTCTGAGCTGGCGGCCGGCTTCTGACCGGCGGAAGGATTGAGAAAAGGCTCAAGATCAGCAGCATTGACCCGCCAGTCACTGCCGACCTTCACTCCCGGCAGTTTCCCGTTGCGCAGCCAGCGGCGCAGAACTTCGGTGTTCATGTTGAGCAGTGCCGAAACTTCTTTGAGGTTGAGCAGTTTTCTGGTGGTGGACATGGTCTGGTTCATCCTTGATGGTGCCATCTACAATACCATGCACGTTAAGTAGTAGCAAGCAAAATCAACAGTGTCACATCTGTAGAGTCGCAGCATTTCTGCTGCGAAATATCATTGAGACTGGCAGACTTTTTAAGAATGGGTTATAAGTTAAAAAAGCACTTTCCGGGGATAGCACATGATCACTGACTGGAAAAACGAGAATTCACAACATTTCGAAACGCATGCCAATGAGCTTCTGCACCCTTTATACCGCTGGTTCGTTAATGACATCGAGCAGATAACCGGGCAGCCGGTAAAGGGCCGGCATATTCTTGATATCGGCTGTGGACCGGGCTTTATGATCGAGGCCCTTTTTGCTGCCGGTGCTGCACAGGTAACCGGAGTCGATCTTTCGCGGTCGATGCTTGAGGCCGCAGCTGGCTCCGGCCGTGCTGTCAGAGCCGGCCTGGTTCAGGCCGATGTCAGCAGATTGCCACTGCGCCCGGCCGAATTCGACATCGTTTTCAGCCGCGGTTCGATATTTTTCTGGAACGATCTCGATCAGGCATTCAGCCATATAGCCAGTTGCCTTAAACCTCAGGGAACCGCCATTCTCGGGGGCGGCTATGGACTCAGCAGCCCGCCGGAACTGGTTGAAGCGGCCAGGCGCGATCATACCGGCAACAAGGGCATTCCCAGAATCGATCTCGACCGGCTGCTCGCTATCGCCATCGGCAAAGGCGGTTACGCCGAAGTGAAATCTGCTCCAAAACGAGGATTCTGGCTGGTCTGGCGCCCTGGCGCCAGCGTCGGCTGAAGGTGTCTTCGAATCAGTCCAGACAGTGTTACCTGCTTTTTACGCGGGTTCTGATATAGTCGCGCGAAACATCAGGAAAATCGGAAAAAATGCCATCGACGCCAATCTGATTGAAAAGCGTGTCGAGCAGTTGATCGGCCGACATCCCGGCCGGCAGTCCATCGACCCGGAATGTGTATGGGTGGATCTTGAGTCCGTGCGCTCC
>CAZMWO010000607.1:0-1684 GCA_964569565.1 uncultured bacterium
TATGTTGGCAGCGCGCAGGGCCGCGCCCTTTTCGGGGTGGCGCATGACTATAACAACAAGCTGGCAGTAATTATTGGCTATGCCGAACTGGCTTTGAACAAGGATGTTTCGCCACAGACAGCCAGAATCTTTCTCGAACAGATTCTGGTTGCAGCTCAGCTGTCGGCCGCTATAACCCGGCAGCTGCTTACCATTGCCCGCAAACAGCTGATATCTCCGGTAGTAATAGATTTGAATCGGAGCGTTGAGAGCATGTCTAAAATGTTGCGGCAGGTTGTTGGTGAAGATATCGATTTTGTCTGGCGACCTGAGGCTGATCTTAGTCTCACCAAAATGGATCCTGTGCAGATAGATCAGATTCTGGTCAATCTATGTCACAATGCCAGGGCTGCCATTGCAGGCAAGGGCCAGATAACCGTCGCAACAGAGAATGCTGCCTTCGATGCTGCTTTCTGTAAAAAAAATGCCGGATATAGCGAAGGAAAATATGTCATGCTCGAGGTCAGCGACACCGGTTGTGGCATGACAAGAGAGATTCTTGCGCAGATTTTTGAGCCCTTTTTCACGACCAGAGAGGTCGGGCAGGGCACCGGCCTCGGATTGGCTGCTGTAGAGGGCATTGTCAAACAGAATAATGGCTTCATAATAGTTGCCAGCGAACCAGGTGTCGGAACGACCTTTAAAATATATCTGCCCGCATATACTGGAACAGTGATCGACAAACAGTGGGAACAGCATCAGGAAATGCTTCCTGGTAGCGGCGAGACCATTCTGGTAGTCGAAGACGAAGCTGCTCTTCTGCCCATGATAAAAATGATGCTCGAAAAACTTGGTTTCAGGGTGTTAACGGCAAACTCAGCCAGTGCCGCCACTGCTCTGGCTGAGAAGCACAAGCAGGAGATAAACCTGCTGATATCTGACGTAATCATGCCGGAAATGAATGGCTGCGAAGTGCTTGAGATTGTGCAAAAGACGAATCCAGATATTAAAGCACTGTTCATGTCTGGTCACCCGGCAGAAGTTCTTAACAGCCGGGGGTTTACCGGGAGTAATCTTAATTTTCTGCAAAAGCCCTTTTCAATAAGCGATCTCGTCGAAAAAATTGGGAAGTTGATTCGTTCTTCAGAATATCCAGCCGCCGCTAAAACTCGTCAGTAGCTAGTCCTCTGACAACGTTGATTACGTGTCTTCGCTGTCATTGCAAGCCTGATGTTTAAATGGGGCAGAAGGCTTGTTCCTTAACAGAAATTTGCGTTGGCCTGTTCTGCAAAGTTCAGGCTGTTCAATATTTGAGCCTGTACAACAAATGATCTTATTTTGAGGGGAATCTGAACATGATGAATCGAGATAAAATAAGTGCTTAGTCGCGACCAGCTGAAATTACATGGTGCGGCTCTGGCGCGCACGCATAATGTAACCATAAAGAGCTCTTCCGAACAGCTTTTACCAAGGCTGAAAAAAAATGAGCAGATTCTGGCCGATACCTGCACTCTTCTGATCTTGGCGGTTAAAGCGAATTTACGCATTGCGCCTGCCGGAGAATGGCTTCTTGATAATTTTTATCTGATTAAAGAGCAGATTCATACGGCAATAAAGCATTTGCCAAAGGGCTACAGTCAAGAACTGCCACGCCTTAGCAATGGGCCGACTGCGGGCCTGCCGCGCGTCTATGACATTGCCAGAG
>CAZMWO010000607.1:1694-2425 GCA_964569565.1 uncultured bacterium
GTCGATCCCGGCAACCTGGACGGCTTTATTGAGGCTTATCAACAGGTCAGTCAGCTAAGGCTGGGAGAATTGTGGGCTGTTCCCATCATGTTGCGCATCGCTCTGATAGAGAATCTCAGCCATATCGCAGAAAAACTTGCAGTTGACCGGCTTGACCGGGATAAAGCCGGTTCATGGGCTGAAAAGATGACGGCAATTGCAGAGAAGGATGCAAAAAACCTGATCATGGTTGTTGCCGACATGGCGCACGCGAATCCCAGCCTTTCCAGCGCCTTTGTCGCAGAACTTGTGCGTTGCCTGCAGAGTCGGGGAACTCCTCTGACCATGCCGTTAACCTGGATCGAACAGTCTTTGCTTGAATCTGGCCTCACCATCGAGCAGCTGGTTCAGTCAGAAGCGCAGCAACAAGCCGCCAATCAGCTTTCGGTGAGCAACAGCATTGCCAGTCTTCGCCTGCTGGGGGCTGTTGACTGGCAGGATTTTGTCGAGGCAAGAAGTCATGTCGAGAGAATATTGCGTGAAGACCCCTCTGGAGTCTACGCCGGGATGGATTTTGTCACCCGCGATCGCTACCGTCACGTTGTTGAAAACGTTGCAAAAAACAGTCAGATTGAAGAAGATGAAGTTGCCCGGCTGGCCATAAGTATGGCCAGGGTGGTTGCTGATAAGATCAGCAGCGCCGAGCGATCGGCACATGTTGGCTTTTATCTGGTCGATAAGGGTTTGCCGAA
>CAZMWO010000608.1:0-2423 GCA_964569565.1 uncultured bacterium
TCTGCGACTGCGCCTGACCCTGCTTCGCTGAAGCTTCGCAGGGCTAAGAGCGGCTCGCGCAGAATGATCAGTAAGCGAAATTTTCAATACCGTCCTGTAGAACATCATGTTCATGGCCACTGCAGGCGGATGGTGCTCTTCGATTTAACAACCGGCAACAAATCAGTCGGTTTCGCCTTCGCGTCTGACGAAGCGCCATTCGCCGAGCATGCGGTCTGACTCTTCGCTCTCACGTCGCTGCAGCTCAAAAATTGCTTCAAAATTAACCGGCTCGGCTGAATGATGCGCACGCAACCAGCCTTTGACCTCGATTTCCCCAAACAACGGCGAACCGGGCTTTTCATCGGTAAAATACTCAGCAGTCAGATAAGTCATGCCTGCCTTGTCGATGAGAACCTCATGCTCAGTGCTGTTGACCGTGAGCGACTGCGATTTTTCCTTGAGGCCACGCGTAGAATATGAAGTCGGCGGCGCAATGCGAATATTTTCGAACTTCTTTTCGTCTGGCCGACCCTGCGGCCGGAAAAGAATCTCACAGCGATGAAAAGGGATCACCAGCGTATCTGAAGAATAAGTGACGACATAGACCTTCATGCTGAGGTTCCACTGATACGCTCCCGACTGGCTGATGCCGGCAATCGCCCGTTGCAGCTCGATCTTGCCATCGATAATCTCGAGACTCGGCTTTTTTTGCGTCGGGTAAAGCAGCTTGATCAGGTCGGAACGCCGCGCCGAGCGGGTAGAATTGGCTTCGCGCCATGGCACTTCGTGCGTGATAATACCAGAACTATCAGGAATCCTGATGACAAATGGGCTTCGCTCGGTTTCAAAAACCAGTGCAACCACAGTTTTGCCATTATAGGGAACCGAAAGACTGATGAGATTTGGCGCCAGCAGCTGGTCAAAGCGCGAGCGCACCTTGGCGAACCAGATCGAAAGCTCTTCGAAATCAGCCCCGACCACGCCTTTTTTTTCGTCGATGCCGATCAGCCACATTATCGGCTCACCGCGGGCGGCATTCGCATGCGCAGCGATACGGCGCGCCGCCCGGAAATGGTCGCGCGGCCATTCCGCCTTGAGCTCGACCGTATCGTCTTCTATCGGCTGGCCTTTTTCGAGGCGTTCAATGATATCGAGAACCTTGAATTCTATTTCCTGTTTTTTCATCGCCACTCTCTGATGATTCTTACTTTTTCATATTATCGGCATTTTTGCAATGCCGCCAGAAAAAGAATTTCCGTTCATGGCACCTGCCACGAACGGAAACTCAGTATTTATCTGTTAAGTCATTGCCCGATACCCTTAACGCACTCGACAGCAAATTGAACTGTCTGCTCAGGCTTAACCTTGTAACAGGCCTGCAGGACTCTGCCGTCTCCGCCTACCAGAAATGAAGGGCGAATGCCGAAGCCTTGTCGCCTGTCTTGAGTTCTGACTTATTCATCACTCACCCAGTTTTACTTCGCTATCCTCCAGCTTTTTATCTTCTACCGGAAGAATAGGATCTTCATCAGAAGCATCAACAGAGGTCGGGGCATCACCTTCTGTCTTTTCTTCAACTGGAACAGCGGGTGTGGCAGAAGCAACAGGCTCAGCAGCAGGCTCAGCAACCGGCGCATCAGGGTCACCGGCCGGAACTATTGCTTCTTCTTTTGCCGGTTCAACAGGTGCTGCAGGTTCGGCAGCTGGAGTCGGCTCGGCAGCTGCGGCTGGTTCTGTTGCCGGAGCAGGCTCGGCAACCGGTTCTTTAGCTGGCGCCGGAGCAGCGGTCGAAGCGCCACGCGCGGCAACCAGTTCTTTGACTTTGGCATCGAGACCATCCATTGGATGGCCGTTCCAGACAATTTTTCCGTCTGCTACGATAAATGCGGCAGGAATGCCGGTAACACCATAAGCTGAACCGGCTGAACTTTCAGCGCCGATAATCCAGTTCATGCCGGCTTTTTTATTGAATTCGTTAATGGTGTCGGCTGGTTCCTGACTAAGCGATACGAGAACAACGCCCTTGTCTTTATATTCATTGTACAAGGTTTTGAGATGCGGAATGCTGGTGCGGCATGGTGGGCACCAGGTTGCCCAGAATTCTACGATTACGATCTTATCTTTGTGATCGGAAAGCTTGAAGCTGTCAGCGTTGATCCAGGTTCCGGCAGTAACTTCGGGTGCTTCGCCGCTGGCATTCTTGCTGCAGCCCGGCGTAACTATACCAAAACAGAAAAACATTACTGCGACCAGAAAGAGACTGAATTTTTTCATGTGAATTGATTACCTCCTGCGATTTTTTAACTGCTCAAAACATATTATAAACCCGTCCGCCTGTAAAGCACTGAACTTACAAATATGCGCAGCGCAGACAACCTTGAATGGCACCAAGATTAAGAAGCTAAATTTTGTGAATCGTGCGCGTAATCGTAATCGATTTG
>CAZMWO010000609.1:0-2420 GCA_964569565.1 uncultured bacterium
GAATGAGCTTTTATATATGATGATTTATAGGGGTTTGACGGGTTGAGGGAGAGAATTGGTGCAGGGCTTCGAGCAGTTCGGCTTTGCCGGTGATGGGTTTGAGGCAGCGGTCTTTGTGGCAGATCTGCACGACTGGGCCTGAGCCGTGGAACAACTCGGCATCGGTCAACAGAGAGCTTAAAATCTGATCGGTTGATTCTCCTGCCGATAGAACCACTACTGAGTCGGGTAGATAGAATTCTTCGATGGTTTCGGCGAGAGACTCGGCGTCAGAGAGTTTTTCGGCGTGAATCAGAAGGCGCAGCGGACATTGATAATAGCGTCGCAAAGCGTTGAGCATTGTTGCGGTTGCCGCTGGTGCGCGCAGCATCAAATTTGCGCCGTCGGCAAAAATGGCGGTGGCGAGGTCGGTAAAATGGCTGTTGCCGGTGATGCTGGCGAGCAGCACGCTGTTATCGGCAAACAACGAACGTGCAGACGGCAGCGCGCCGTCAGTGATATTGCGCGGCCGGAACAGAAGCTTTTCGCCATCGACTGGTGTCTCGTAATACGAGCCCGGCTGGCGGCCGGCAAAGAGATCGACTGACTTATCATGCAGTTCAATCGCCCATTTGAGCCATTCCGGGTTGTAGTCGCTGCGAAACAACTCTAACAATCCATGCGTCAGAAAAGCGTAATCTTCAAAAAAGCCGGTGATCTCAGCCTTGCCGCGCCGCCAGCAGCGAAACAACCGCCCCCGCGAAGTTGCCAGGTTTTTTATAACAAACAACGTTGCACGGCGCGCGGCATCGATAAGATCGGCGCGCCCAAGATAGCGCCCGGCCTGCGCCAGAGCTCCGATCATCAGGCCGTTCCAGCCGGTGATGATCTTGTCGTCGAGCAACGGCCTGATGCGCTGAGAACGATAATTGAAGAGCCGTTGCCTGAAATCAGTCAGCTTCTGTAAAAACTCAGCAGCACTCAGGCCGTTATTGGCAGCGGATTCTTCAGGGCTCTGGCGGAGGTGCAGAACATTAAGGCCATCTTCGAAATTGCCAGACGGCGTAACGCCAAAAAAGTCGGCGAACGCCTTTCCCTCGGCTTCGCCGGCGAGCTGCATGAACTCATCGTAAGAAAAGACATAAAACCGGCCCTCATGCCCCTCGCTGTCGGCGTCTTCTGCCGCATAAAAGCCGCCTTCAGGGCTGGTAAGGTCGCGCAGAACGTAGCCGGCTATAGATTCGGCTACCTCGCGGTAAACGGCCTTGCCGGTCGCCTTGTGTGCCGAAGCATAGCAGCGCAACAGAAGAGCGTTATCATAGAGCATCTTTTCAAAATGCGGAACGAGCCAGCGCGCATCTGTGCTGTAGCGGCAGAAACCGCCGCCGATGTGGTCGAAAATACCGCCTCGATACATGGCGAGCAGGCTGTGCTCGACCTTATTCAGCAGTTCGCCATCGCCCCTGCTGAAAGCATAATTCAGCAACAGCTCCAGCATGTGCCCCATCGGAAACTTTGGCGCCTCCGTAAAACCGCCAAAGCGCGCATCGTATCCGGAGACGATAGTTTCGGCTCCTCTGGCAACAATTTTTTCATCAGGAAAGCTGTATGCAACGGGCCCCTCTTCGACGAAATGCCCGGCAATCCTGGCGGCACTATCAGTGAACTTTTGCGGATTGAGCCGCCACTCGGCCGCCAGTGCCGACAATATCTCGATCAGCCCTGGTCGACCGTGCTTCTGCCGCTTCGGAAAGTAAGTTCCGGCAAATACGGGCTTCTGGTCTGGGGTCAGAATCAGAGTCAGCGGCCAGCCGCCGCTGCCGGTAAGCGCCTGGCAGACATCCATGTAAATATGATCGATATCAGGCCGTTGCTCGCGGTCAACCTTGATCGCAATATAAGCAGAATTGATCAGAGCTGCCACTTCTTCGTCTTCAAAAGACTCGTGTTCCATGACATGGCACCAATGGCAGGTCGAGTAGCCAATCGACAAAAATATCAGCCGGTTATGCTCTGCGGCAAGCGCAAAAGCCTCGCTGCCCCATTCCTGCCAGCTAACCGGGTTATGGGCATGCTGTAATAGATATGGACTGTTGCTGTCGGCCAGTCGGTTGGTCAGTTTCTCATCTATCATGATCTGTTTTACTCCTGTCTTATCAGAATCTATTCTTATGCTGCCGCAAGTCAATTTTCAACTGGTTACGGGCGCTCAGTTCGCGGTAATCAATTTTCTAACGATGACGGGTCGTCGTCTGTCGGGTTCAGCCTGCTTAAAACAAATTTTAAAATTCGTATTCAAGACTTGAATAGAGCCAGCAGTTTACCAAGACTCAAAACCAGCGCAGAACAAGGGTTTCACACCCTGTTGACTTTGCGAATTACATGCAGTTTAATTACTAAATAAGAATCTATTCTGATTTAGCGAGCAGGATTATAAAACA
>CAZMWO010000610.1:0-2412 GCA_964569565.1 uncultured bacterium
CCTCCGGGTCGGGGGTCTTTCGTGGCTTTACCGACGTTGCAGGAACCCGGGTATCGGTAGCACCGATATGAATAACCGGGGTTGAACCGGCCGGCAAGGTCTTTATCGTTATTGTGCCAACTGATGCACCGATAATCACACCCGGGCGGGCGGGATTTGCCGTTTTGGCACGCGGCTTCGCATCTTTGATCGAAACGATCTTGACGTTTACCGGTGCCGGACGGTTGTTCAACCTTGCCCATTCATTGAGCAGACGATGGATATCGTCGATCAGTTGCTTGTCGCTCAACTGGCTGTATGCCGGTCGGGCTGGAGCAGACTGGCCAATTTTCTGCGTCTGCGTGGCTCCGGCAGAGTATATCGTGTCGAGATAAGAGCCTGAATTTGTCTGCGCCAGCCCCGCAACGCCAGACAATACAATCAGCAGCAGACTTAACCAGAGTAGAACAAACCGTCTTTCGATCTTCATCTTCATTCCTCCCTTTGATACTCGGGTAAAGATCAGGCGGCCAGAACGGCCGCATTACTCCCAGGTTTTTTCGGCAGCGAGAAAAGTGCTTCTGATCGCTGCAATCTGCTGCACAAGAAGTTCGATTTCATGCCTGCCGTCGAACGAATCATCGAGGTCGAGGCGGGTACGCAGATCGATGAGAAAGCCGACCAGCTGGCGCTTCTTCTCGATAAAAATCATCTGAAACTCTTCAATACTGAGCTTCTGTTGCTCGATCCGCCGCGCATAAGCTGCGGCATTGCCGATGGTTTCCCGGGCAAACCCGCTGTCGGCAGCTTCCTGCGAAATTTCTCTGAGACGCGGCAGATCTTCGTGCAGAATGCGGTCGAGCTCCTGCAGCCTGGTCTGGCTGTATACATAGGCGTCGCGCATCAGAAAAAATTCTCTGAGAATATTCGAAAGTGGCGACAGATAAGACTTCACACCCCTTCTGACCAGGAAGTCGCGGGTCGCCGAAAAGTCTGCGCGCACGTCTTCTGCTTCCTGCCAGTTGTGCAGGCCGGTGAAAAGCTGAATTCTGTACAGCAGTTCCCGGCCCGGAGCGGTGTGTTTGAAAATCAGCAGCAGCGACAGCGGAAACGAGGTGATAATGAAAAATGCCACAAAAGCATCTTCGAACTGCTGCTGACGTTCTCTCTGAATAGTGGTTTCGAGCCGGGCCGCCTTGTCGCGGGCCTCGACATGGTCGGGCGCCTGCTTGAGAGCCTCGCGGTACAAAGCCAGCGCCTTGTTCCGGTCGCCCTGCCTGAGTTGTCGGTCGCCCTCTCTGACCAGACCGTCAGGGCTCGTATCACATCCGGCCAGGAACAGCGCCAGCGTGGTCAGAGCGCAGAAAAACAGCGCACATTTCCTGAGTCTTGAAAAAACAAAGCTGCTGATATCGGCTGATTCTGACATTTTCCGGCCTCCTGTCGGTTGAGCTTAAAATTGCACTCAACAGATACATTCCGGAAAACCAGCCAATATTTTCAGACCTGTTAAAAATTACCAGCAGAAGCTTTTTAAGAGCATCCGCAGATTTCTCCGATTACATAAGTTCTCTTTAATCGGTGACATCTGTGTAATCTGCGGAGAAGTCCTAATTCCCGAAAATGAATTTAAAGAACGAATGCACTTTGAAACCGACATCATACTTGAAGTGCATCCACCAGATCCTACGCTCACGTCTTGCGCTCCTCTCACCAAACCATGCATCAACTTCCTGAACTGATTTCGAGCTGAGATATTCCTGTCTTTCCTGGCGGGACATGCCATCATAAACAGCATGTTTATGCCAGTTATGCAACATAAACAAACCCACTAACACAGCAAGTACCACCAGTCCCCAGACAAGAGTCTTATTCATTTTCACCTCCAGGCATCCCAATACCGGTAAACCTGCTCCAGACAACCACATACATTTTCGCCAGTTTCCTTTTAACTTCTCGCAGCCATTGCACACGCTTTCTGCTTATTCTCAGCTTCTCGAACCAGGCGTCTCGCTCCTCTCCCAGAAGATAGCCATAACGTGCTCTTTTTTCCTGTAAAGACAGCCGCTCATAAGCTATATAGCCATAGCAATCACCCAATACAGGCAACAGCAATATTAAAACCAGCACCAGCACGCATCCACATGCCAACCAGTTCATTACATCAACCCCCAACAACCTTCTGAAGTGACTTTACGCTTAAATTCGCATCTCTCAAGGTTCGTGAAATTTTCAGCTACCCCTCTCTTCAATAATACCTGGAAATCCGGCAATTCTTCACCCCGAAAAGCCGGGCTCACAGATTACATTCCGGAAAACTGCGACATTTTTTCAGCAACCATCCAGATGTCACAATTCATGAAAGCGAAGACGGAAATGCATCCGCAGATTGCTCCGATTACGCAGATGAGAAGAGCATTTTTATGTGTAAGA
>CAZMWO010000611.1:0-2410 GCA_964569565.1 uncultured bacterium
CGGCGTTGGTGGCGCGCACGATGCCGCCATCTGCATTTTCAATGCCATCGGGCACCTGACCAGTGACGAATGTCGCGCATTTTTCGCAAACGCTATAGAGCACCTGAATCCAAAAGGAATTTTCGTCACCGACATACTCAATTACCGGGCAATGCAGGGCAAGGGCCTGGCGCAATACCGGCGCATGAGGCGCGAGGCTGTCATCGACGATCTGCTCGTGCAGCACTCGCGCAAATGCACCCTGCTCAAAGCTGACCGGCAGCTGCTCATAGAATCGATAACCCGCTGGCAGGATGGAATTCACGCGCCGCAGGAAGTCATCGGCGACTGGCAGATGCAGCTTTACGACAGCGATGAATTGCACGAAATGCTCAAAGCTGCCGGCTTCAAAGAAATCAGTTTTTTCGCAGCAGCCGGCTGCGAATTTGACGAAACAGCAAGTGAAAATATCCTGGCAATATGCCAGAAGTAAGTGAATCGAAAGGAATAATCATGACTACAGCACGTGCAAGACACATTCTCGTATCGACAAAAAAAGAATGCCTCGACCTGCTCGAGCGCATCAACAAAGGCGAAGATTTTGGCATGGTCGCCGAGATGCACTCAAAATGTCCATCTGGCAAAAAAGGCGGCGACCTCGGCGAGTTCCAGCCCGGCATGATGGTAAAAGAATTCGACAAAGTTGTTTTCTCGGGCAATGTCGGCGAAGTCTACGGCCCGGTCCAAACCCAGTTCGGCTACCACCTCATCGAAATACTCAGCCGATCTTGAGACAGCTGCAAAAATATTGGCAAAATTATCAGGCTGACTTATACTGTCGCTGAACAGTCGCACACAATGACTGGCGTTCGATATTGCACAAGTGGGGAAGGATTATGAAAATCACCGTCTGGGGTTGCCGCGGCACTTTACCGACACCGGGTCAATACACACTTAAATATGGCGGTAATACAACCTGTCTGGAAATCAGAAACAAAGACAATTTTCCGACCATAGTCGATGCTGGTTCAGGACTTCGTTTTCTCGGCAAAATGCTGATGCAGAGCGAAGGTAACGAAGAAATGTGTCTGATACTCACCCATTCACACTGGGATCACCTGATGGGCTTTCCGTTTTTCATTCCTGCCTATTTCAGCCGCTTTAAAATCAATGTCTGCGGCATCCAGTCAGCCCGGAACTATATGGCGCAATCACTTGCACGACAGCTTGAGGCGCCCTATTTTCCGGTAAACTTTGACCAGCTTAAAGCACAGTTCAACTTCGAATGCAAAGGCCCCGGCTGTGAAAGGTGCGTACATCTGAAGGTCGAAGCAATCAATCTCAGCCACCCTAATGGCGGCTATGGCTTCAAATTTAAAGAAGGCAAAAGCAGCTTCGTATTTCTTACCGATAATGAACTGGGCTATCAGCACCCCGGCGGACTCCTGCAGCAGGATTACATTGAGTTTGCGCGAAATGCCGACCTGCTTTTTCATGACGCACAATACACCGATGAAGACATAAAAAAAACAAGAACGTGGGGACACTCAACCTACGACGAAGCGCTTGAACTCGCCATAGAAGCCAACGTTAAGAGACTCGGGCTTTTTCACCATGACCCCGACCGTACCGATGAAGAAATCGATAAAATTGTCATAGAGTTACAGAAAAAAGCAACTGCGCGATCAGCAAAGCTTGAAATTTTTGCAGTTTATGAAGGCATGCAGATAGAACTGGAGTAGTCAATGCACGTTAAACCCGGAACTCCTTACCCGCTCGGCGCAAGCTGGGATGGCAAAGGAGTGAATTTCGCTCTTTATTCAGAGCATGCCGAAGGCGTCGAACTCTGCCTGTTCGACCATGATCTCAATGAAACCCGTATATCTATGCGGCATCGCACAGCCTTCGTCTGGCACATCTATATAGCTGGCCTCAAACCTGGCCAACAATACGGCTACCGTGTACATGGGCAGTATCGCCCGGGGCTCGGCCTGCGCTTCAACCCGCGCGTGCTGCTGCTCGACCCTTATGCCAAAGCGCTCAACGGCCTTGAAAACCACGAAAAGGGTTTGTTTGCCTACAATCTGCAAAGTCCCGACAAAGATCTTGAGATCAATCCAGGCCACGCCTCCGGAACGCCGCTTGGCATAGTAATCGACCCCTCGTTCGACTGGGAAGGTGACCGACCGCCTCGCCACCCTTTTCATCGCTCGATCATATACGAGGCGCACGTAAAGGGAATGAGCATGCTGCACCCTGAGGTTCCACCCGAGTTGCGTGGCACTTATGCAGGTATGGCGTCAGAACCGGTTATCAGACATCTGCAAAGGCTTGGCATAACGACAATTGAATTGCTGCCTGTTCACCAGCATATCGACGACCCCTTTCTCCATGACAAAAAACTGAAAAACTACTGGGGTTACAACACCCT
>CAZMWO010000612.1:0-2407 GCA_964569565.1 uncultured bacterium
GCCAAAGCGACCCTTTCTGGTGTTACCGAAACGAAGGTTATCAATTTGCCCACTTTTGAATCACCTGAAGTCAGTTTTACCGCCGTCAACAACGCCACCAGCAACCTGCTTGCCGAAGGAGTGAGCGGCGGGTTTGCCGGCACGTTCGGCTATAATGAAAGCAACGCTCAGAACAATTCGGTCGTGAACGTTCTGATCGGCGATGCCACTTATGCAAACGCCAACGTCATTCTGAACCTGCACGGTTCGAACAGCGTCACGCAGAATGTCAAAACCAGAGGGCTGACCGTCGCCGGTCTGATCGCCTCGGGCAACAACAAGGCTAAGGCGGGTGCCAACAGTTCGACCAACGTTTCATTAGACGGCAATACCACCGAAAAATCAGTTAAAAAGATCGATATTCTGGCCGAAAATACCACAAGCCACGAGATCGAGGCTGACGGCAGCGGGGGCGGCCTGATCTCGGTCGATGGTCTGTCGGCCTATGCGATCAACACGATGACAGGCATAGTCAACGCGGCTATCGGCGGCAAATGGAAACTAAAAGAGACGCTGAACCTGTTTGCCGAACAATACAACACTGTCAAGATCAGGGCCGATTCTCTGAGAGCGTCGCTGGTCGGTTACAGCGGCACCAAAGCCGAGAACACCGTCACTTCGACGACCAAAACCGCATTTGCCGACAACTCTTCGGTCACAGCCGAGAACGATATCACATTCAGAGCCAGAAACGTCATCAACAGCAACACAGACGGCGCGTATTCGGCATCGGGAGCCGGTTATGGCGGCATAGTCGTCAATGGCGCCAAAAGCATCGCCAATATTACCTCGAACACCGAGGCAAAAGTCGGCAAAAGCGTCAACCTGACCAGCAATACGGGTGAAATCGTCGGCGAAGCTCTTACCCGTGCGAACATTTACAATAAGGTGCTCACCAAAGGCGCCGGCGTCGTCAATGACCCGTTGTCGTTTAATCAGAGCACCATCAACTTCAGCGACAAGGTGCTGACTGATACCACTTCGCTGCTCAAAACGGTCATGCCCGGCAAAAACATCAGGCTTGCCGCCTCTGACGATCTTGTCGCTGTTCTGACCGCCGATGCCGAAATGCATGGCGGCTTCGCCGGTTTGTCGAAAGCCGAAACCACCTCGACCGTCACCAAAAATAACACGGTCGATATCTATGGCGATATCAACAGTGTCAATGACGTCAACATTTATACCGACGCCAATGCCGCAGGAGAAACGGCGAATTACAACCTTACCGCCACCGCCGACTCGTTCAACAAATCAGCCGCCGCCAGCGCCAAAGCAGTGCTTAACAGCAGCACGACCCAGAACAACAAAATCAACATCTACAGTGGCGCCGATATCGAAAGCATTCGCCATATCAATCTCAATTCAAATACCGGCAACATGCTGATGCTCGAAACCGCGAGTGAATATACCTGGCACTCGGGCGGCACTACCGGTGGCTATGCCAGTACGGCTTCAGGCCAACTCGGCAACAATACGACCACCGACAATAAAGTAACCATCAACGGCAATCTGCTGGCGGGCAAAGACAATCTGGTCGAACTGACTATCGGCGGCACCGTCGATTTCGATGGCGAAATCGCCAACTCGGTGACAGCTCCCACAATCACTTCAAATAAAGCTGAATACGCAGCCGGAGTGATCGCAGACACCATGGATTACGCCAACGACCTGTTTAACCGTTATCTGGAAATCTGCAACCTGATTGTTGAATACACGGGCACTCCGGCAGCTGACGGCTATGGTGCCGAAAAGACCAGACTTCTGGCTGAAATGCAGAAATACGGTCTCTACGACCCCAACACGGGTGAGCTGATCGGGGGGCTGCTCGTTCAATACATATCGCTGCCCGACATGCAGTGCACCGGCGGTGATGTTGTCATCAACAGCGGCAGCATTGCCGGCAACGGCAACATCACGGCGAAGGGCGCGCCGCAGATTCTGGTCAACAACAACAGCAACCTTTACATGAAAGCAGGCGATCTGACAATTCTCGAAGGCGGCGGCAGGCTGATCCATAACTCGTCTTCGCTTGGCAGCACGGCCAGAAGCAAACTCCCCTCGCTCTCGACGATCACGCTCAACGAGGCCCCCGCTCTTATTTCGCTGAAAGAGAATTGGAGCGGCACGCTCAACGCCGTTGTCGACGGTGAAACGGTCAACCTGACGCCGATAACCAATATCGAACTGAACGGCAATATCAGCAACGCCTATGGCAAGGTGCAGATCAGCAATACCAGCGGTGATATCGTCATGCAGGGGCGCACGGTCGATACCGGCGCCACCATCGATGCGCTTGAGGTCGAACTGTTTGCCCCCAAAGGGGCCATTACCCAGGGCTTCACCGATGGCATAGTCAACATCGGCGGCA
>CAZMWO010000613.1:0-2406 GCA_964569565.1 uncultured bacterium
CCATCGCGTAGAACCATGTCAGTCTGGCCAGGCTGCAGATAATAACCTTTCATGACCTGCGGCCCTTTGATCACGATTTCGCCATGTTCGCCGGCCGGCATTTCGCGGGTGCCGTATTCGACATCGACTATCTTCGCTTCGGTAGAAGGCAGCGGCAGGCCGATCGAGCCGGGCTTGCGGTTCCCCAAGATCGGGTTGAAATGTGTTACTGGCGAGGTTTCGCTGAGCCCGTAGCCTTCGACGATTTTTGCGCCGGTTTTCTGTTCGAAGAGTTCCATCTGGCTGACGACGAGCGGGGCAGAGCCTGAGATGATGAGCTTGAGCGACGACAGGTCATAGCTGTCGATATCTTTCTGGCTGAGGCAGGCATTGAAAATAGACGGCGCCGAGGCCATGCAGGTGATTTTTTCCGTTTCGATCATGCTCAGGAGCGCTTTTGGTGTGAAGCGTGGCAACGGAATCATTGTGCTGCCGAGTGCAACCGGAAGAATTACGGTGACGGTGAGCCCATAAATGTGAAAATAGGGGAGTACGCCGACGAATTTTTCCTGGCCGGGCTGAAGAACATGAAACATTCTTTCGCTCTGCAGAACATTTGCCGCAAGATTGGCGTGGGTAAGCATACAGCCTTTCGAAACCCCGGTGGTACCACCTGTGTATTGCATCAGGGCGAGGTCTTCTGTCGACATGATGTTTTTGCAGACATATCCGGAATTTTCGTGCAGAAGTGCCGACCAGCTGAATACCAGATTGTTATCGACTATTTTAGCCGCAGATTCTTCGTTTTCGCATATTACAAAGGCTTTTTCGAGGCGGGTATTGGCAAAAACCGGGGCGACTTTGGCCCAGAGCTGTTCGTTGGTGATAACGAAGCGCGCGCCAGAATCGTTGAACTGGTGAACGAGTTCTGATTCCATGTAGAGCGGGTTGGTCATGACTCCGACTGCGCCGGCTGTGGTGATGCTCCAGAAAGCGAGAATGGTTTCGCTGCAATTGGGCAGAAATACGGCTATTCTATCCTGCTTCTCGATGCCTTGAATTCTGAGATTGCCGGCGATGACGCTGGTGATTCTGGCAAATTCGCGGTATGTCATGCTGATTTTGCCGTCATGGATGGCTGTGTGATCGGGGTAGTTCTGTGCAGCTGCCTCGATAAAGCTGGTCAGCGGTGGCAAATCGCGGGTGATTTCGGGCGGAACTACCTTGTCATAACTTTTCAGCCATACTTTTTCCATTTGCTGTCTCCTGCAATGATGTGCCATAGTTTTATCACAAAATAAATCAGGCCGGTAGATGCACCCGTCAGAATTTGCTCAGCAGTTACTGTGAAAATGCTGCTGTTATGTGCCAGTTTTTTTTGGTGGCAGGATATGATAAAATGCTGGCGTAGTATAAAATATCACGTATATTTTTAGAAGATTTCAACCACAGGTGGAACAACAATATATGACGACAGCTTTTACACGCCGGATCGCGGCTTTTTTTCTGCTTTTTTCAGTTATCGTATTTGCCGGGTGCGGTGGTGGCGGAGGAAATCCGGCTGCTCCCGGTACTGATTATTCGGTAACCTCTGAACTGGCGCCGAACACTCTCGCTTCGCTGGCCACTCCTGCCAAGGTGTACGAACATAGTTCGACGGCAGGAAATGTGTCGGTCAAATTGCCGGTCGAATCAGGCGTCGCAGTTAATTACGCCTTGACGGTGGTAAACTCGTCGAATGTGACACAATCAATCAAATTACGGCCTGAGTCATACGTTTTGTCCGGTTCCCGGCTTGAACAGGCTGAGGCTGCGGCACTCAAGGCCTCACGCCGCATGGAAACCCCGGCCGACTCTTTGCTGGCAGCTCGTGTCAGACAGTCACAGTTCGAAGAAATAATGCGCAAAGACTTTGTCAACAGTATCAGGAATGCCGGTGGTGCTTCAGCGATTCGCCAGAACCGTTCTTTGCGGGCCAGCGATCATTCCGGCGAAAATGTCGGCGATGTGGTAAATCTGAATATCATAGTTTCTTATTTTTTTGGCCAGACTTACAGTTCGCGCCGTTGCAAACTGGTGCGTATGACCGATCACTGCAAAATTTTTATCGACCAGGATCCTTACAATGAATTGAGTGCCGTAGAAGGTGCTTATGCCATTACTGACGACGATATCAACCATATAGCCACCGAATTCGAGACTTACATTTACCCGTTGATGAGCCAGAATTATGGCAAAGTCTACGATATTGACAATGATAAAAGGCTCTCGATCGTGTTTTCGCCGGTATATCCCAAAGTTGGTTTTGCCGGGCTGTTCAATACCATTCACATGAATCCTACCAATCCCGATGACAGCAATCAGCGCGTAGGACTGGAAGACCGTGTTGACCGGGCGGTGGAAAGCCGGGACGCCCTTCATCGCCCG
>CAZMWO010000614.1:0-2406 GCA_964569565.1 uncultured bacterium
CAATGAATGTACCGGAAACCATGATCAAAGAAGTCGGATACGATCTTATTCTCTCGAATGCTGAAAAGGCTTTCGAGAGAGTTCTGGGCCCAGCAGAATCTCTTTTCGTCACCGACACATATCAATTCAGCGATTATTCCAAATACGTTGCAACGGCATTCAATGCGGCTGCAAAGTTAAAAAGGCGAGAAGAGGTTTTCCCACAAGACTGTCAAAAAGCCTTTGAAATGGGAGTTAGATTGGCAAATAATTCTCTTTGATTCTCTGTAAATGCACTTCAAAATGAACTCCTGAATAACGCAGCCGCCCATTTGCAAACTGAACGGCGCGTTCGTAGGCAGGACTTAATGCGGTCAGACCTTTATCAGTTCGTAATTTCTGGTTCCGAGACCGATTTTTTCGGCGTGCTCAAGACATGAGCGCCATTCAGATTCTGGCCTTGAGTTGGTAAAATGATCTTTGTGGTCGACAAAGCCGGGTTTGGCCAGGTTATTGGCCAGCTGACTGCCGGGGAGCGGCTCGGCCTTCATACATGCGTCAACACATGCCTGATCCAGGGCCAGAGGGTCAAAAGAAGCGAACATGCCGAGATTCGGCAAAATAGGCACATCGTTCTCGCCGTGACAGTCACAGTTCGGTGAAACATCCACCACCAGAGAAATGTGAAAGCATGGTCGGCCGGCAACTACCGCTTTGGTGTATTCTGCCATGCGGCGGTTCAGCATTTCGACGGCGGCGTTAAAATCAAAAGCGATGGCGTCGAAGTTGCATGCACCGAGGCAGCGGCCACAGCCGACGCAGTTTTCCAGATTCACCCGCATTTTTCTGGCGGCAGGGTCAAACTCAAGACCGTCGTTGGCACATGCTTTAAGACAGGCAAGGCAGCCCCGGCACAACGCTTCGCTAATTTTCGGCTTGCCACTGCTGTGCTGTTCGGTTTTACCGGCACGTGAGCCGCAGCCCATACCAATATTCTTGATGGTACCGCCAAAGCCGGTTGCTTCATGCCCCTTGAAGTGGGTCAGACTGATGAACACGTCTGCATCCATTATTGCCCGGCCAATTTTCGCTTCTTTCACATATTCGCCGCCGGAAACAGGCACCAAAACATCGTCTGTTCCCCTGAGTCCGTCGCCGATCAGAATGGGGCAGCCGGCACTGAGCGGGGTGAAGCCGTTTTCCCAGGCACATTGCAGGTGCTCGAGAGCATTTTTGCGGTAACCCGGATACATGGTATTGCAATCGGTCAAAAAGGGCTTGCCACCTAGCTCTTTAATCACGTCTACCACGGCTTTTGCATAGTTGGGGCGCAGATAACTGATGTTGCCAAGTTCACCAAAATGCAGTTTGATGGCAACGAACCGGCCATCCATGTCGATCTGCCCGATGCCGGCACTTTTAACGAGTTTTTTGAGTTTGGTTGGCAGCCCATCTCCGAAAGCCTCAGTGTGAAAATCGGTGAAATAGACTTTTGCTTTTTCCATTTTTTCTTTCTCCCGGGTCATTGAATTCATACTGCCCTGTGTTTTTAATTGCAGAGCCTATTGTAACGATTTAAATAGCTCGATGCCAGAAGTATCGTAAAACCAGCCCTGTGTTTGGAATCTTCGGCAGGCGCATGCTGCACAAAAAAAATTGTTTTCTGCACAAAACATGATTTGAGCTGTGCAGAAAACAAATTTTCGAGAGCTGCCAGAAATCTGGCCGGATTACTTCTTTTCTCTGGCCTGGCCTTTGCCCATAGGCTTGCCCTTGAGTTCTTTAGCGTCGGCTTTGCTGACGCCGGGGATTTCATCGACCTTGATCGCTGCCATCGGATATTTGTCAGTAGCCGGCATCAGCCCGCCTTTGATTGTAACCGTCTGACCAGCCATCTTTTCGAGTTCGGCAAAGGCCACCTTGTCGTAGCCGGGAAGCAGCTTATATTCTTTGTCACCGCAGACAAGAATGATGGTGGCATATTTCTGGTTTTTCGAGGTATCGGCCGGGATTACCTTGATAACGCCGCTGTTTTCGACCTGTTCGAGCTTGCCCTTGCCTTTGGCTTCTTTCTTTTCTTCTTTAGCTGGAGCTGGGGTTGCAGTATCGCCAGGTTCTTCGCTTACTGCAGTACCGCTGTCGGCAGCGGGCGCATCCTCCGCCATAAGAGCAGAAGAGAGACCAAAAGCGAGCAAAAGTGCCAGACAATAAACAAAATACTTTTTCATTCAGGTTGTTTCCTCCGGTAATTTCTAAACAAATCTGCCGCCCCAAAAGGAGCGGCTTAACTACGCAACAGATTATACACCAGGTCAACCAGTACAACAAATAAAACAAACTACTGGTCTGTCAAAGTTGTCTTTCAAGATTCGACCTTCGGTATACTGCTTTCCCGGGCTCTCGGCGGAATTAGGCAGCTCTTACGGC
>CAZMWO010000615.1:0-2404 GCA_964569565.1 uncultured bacterium
ATGGCTCTGCGTCAAAATTGCCTGGCTCGAAATTTCGCTAATGAGGCCCGGCGCTAGACCTCCTGTCGCGCCGGTCATAATCGCCATCCTGGCGAAGAAAGCACGCCTGCGCCCTTGTATGATTTTTTGCCAGGCGTGAATTCTTATATAAACGAGCATTGAACCTTGTCGCGAGGCCTGAAGGCCAGATCGCTTCTATCCTGATGCGATCTGGCATAATTGCATCCTGCAAAAAACGGGTTTGCTTTTTCGTAAGCTTGTGAGCGAAGCGAATCGCTGGAGCACCCGGCAGCATCTATCCTGATGCTGCCAAGTATCGCTGACCTCCTGTCAGCAAAAAAGCATCCCGTCTGATGGCCGAAGCTTCTGGCTTAACAAAAATCAACGCGCATTTGTATAACCAATCGACCCTATAATTCAAATGTGACAGAGGACTCTCATAAATTCAATATTGTTTCAATTCATCTTAGCGTTCCGAGGCCGACTATCAGCAGAAAAAAGCCGAGAACGAAGTAGAAGGCGCGGGTTCCGTTGCGGCCGAACAGGTTTATAAAGAATCTGGCCTTGTAGTTGTTCATGAAAAAGTCGAAGTCCATGTAAGAGCAGACCATTGCGAACAGACCGAAAACAATCCCAATCAGGCTTTCTGGATTGTTCATAGATTGATTCGCGCTCCCTGTTCGTCGAATAGATGCAAATGTCCGGCGTCGAGCGAAAGATTGAGGCAGTCGCCGACCGGCTCGTCCGGCGTTCTCACAACGATCTGGCCCTGCTGATGAAATGAATAAACCAGATATTCAGGCCCGACGTTCTCGATTACATTAACCGGGAGAGCCAGGTCTGGCTCTCCTTCTGCTTTTACATAAAGCCTTTCGGGGCGCACGCCCAGTGTCACCTTTTTCATGCTTCTGGCTTTAAGGCGACCGGCAGTCTCAGCCGGAAGCCTGATTTTGAGCGCATCAGCCTGCAGGTAGAGATTGCCGCATTCTTCGCTCAGTTCGCCGCTGAGCATGTTCATGGTCGGTGAGCCGATGAATTTTGCCACGAACTGGTTGACCGGCGCCCGGTAAATCTCGACAGGGGTGCCGACCTGCTGTAACACGCCGTTGTTCATGATGGCAATTCTGTGCCCGAGCGTCATGGCTTCAAGCTGATCGTGAGTGACATAGATCGTGGTCACACCTAGCTTTTTCTGCAGATCCTTGAGATGCGCGCGCATTTCGTTGCGCAGTTTTGCGTCAAGGTTGCTCAATGGCTCATCCATCAGGCAAACCCTGGGGTTGCGCACTATGGCGCGGCCGATAGCCACACGCTGGCGTTGTCCGCCCGAAAGTTCGGCCGGTTTGCGGTCGAGCAGATGGTCGATCTGCAGCAGGGTTGCTGCTTCTTTTACTTTGGCCTGCATGACTTCGGGTGTCGGCACCTGAGGAAGATTGGTCAGCGGAAAAGCGATGTTCTCTTCGACGGTCATGTGAGGGTAGAGCGCATAACTCTGAAAAACCATCGAAATATCGCGTTCAAACGGGCCGCTGAATTTGCCGACGGCATCGGCGACCAGTTCCTGGTCGAAATAGAGCTCCCCTCCACTCGGCTTTTCGAGGCCGGCCAGCAGGTTGAGCAGTGTGCTTTTGCCGCAGCCGGAAGGCCCGAGCAGCACAAAAAATTCACCGGGTTCGATCGTGAGATCTATGCTTTTGAGTACATCGACCTTGCCGCGGAAGGTGACAAAGCTTTTTGCCAGACTCTTTATCGTGATTTTTGTAGCTTGCATGATGAGACCTCCGGGTTATCCCTTTACTGCGCCGCCCATCAGGCCGGCTACTATATAGCGCTGGAATATCAATGTCAGAATTACCAGCGGCACTGAAGCGATTGCTGACGCGGCCATCAGGTTGCCCCACGGAATTTCGCCGTGCAGGCCCTGAAAGAGCGCGATTCCGACCGGCAGCGTCTGCGCGGTGTAATCGATTGTCAGCATGATCGCAAAGAGAAATTCGTTAAAACAGGCGATGAACACAAGCAGCGCCGAAGAGAATATGCCGGGCAGTGCCAGCGGAAAGATGATTTTATAAAGCACTCGCATGCGGCCGGCGCCATCGACCAGCGCGGCTTTGTCGAGATCCAGCGGAATCTGGGTGAAGTAGCTCATGTTGATCCATAGCGCGATTGGAATTGTCCAGGCGATATAGGGCAGTATCAGCGCCATGTGCGAGTTGATCAGGCCTGCTTTCGAGAACATTTCGAACAGATAGCCGACTATGCTGATCTGCGGAAACATCGACATCGCCAGAATCAGCAGCGGCACCACCGATCGGCCGGGAAAGCGCATGCGCGAAACCGCATAAGCAGCCATACTCGAAAACAGGGTGACGATAATGGCGGTTATTGTTGATATCCACAGGCT
>CAZMWO010000616.1:0-2398 GCA_964569565.1 uncultured bacterium
TTAAACTCATATGTGACAGAGGACTAGTGCAGGCATCATTTAAGCTTTAGTGCGTTTGCGCTGAGACTGGGTCGGCGGTTTGACAATTGCTGGTTAAGATAGTAGATTGAGGCTGTTCTTCTGCATACCGGTTCTGGTGGAGCAGTCGATGGCGAACGCGAATTCACAGCAACTTTCAGATGCCCGTGCGGGCGATGCTGCGCTAAACAGCTTCGCGGAAAAATTTTCCCATCTCAACGTGCAGACTGCGTTGATCAGCAGTGCTCTGTTTATCGGTCGTGGTTTCAATTTTGACGAAAAACACGCGTTGCAGGTAACGATGCTGGCCCAGATCATTTTTGATGCGACAACCACTCTGCACGGCCTGGCTGCCGGCGACCGCCAGATTCTGGTGATTGCCGCCATGCTGCACGACATTGGCACCTGTGCCGGAATGCGCGGGCATCACAAGAATTCATGCAGTCTCATTATGAAATCAGCGATTCCTGGTATATCGCACGAAGATATGCTGCTGGCGGCCCTTGTCGCCAGATATCACCGCAAGAGCGAACCGAAGCTGAAACACGAATTTTATTCACATCTGTCAGACAGCGATCAGAACAGGGTTGCGGCGCTGGCTGCGATACTTCGCATCGCTGATGTTCTTGATCGCGACCATCTGCAGCGGGTTGGAGAGTTTGCGCTGACTTCTGATGCCGAGTCGGTTACTTTGCTGCTGAACGCTGCCATGCGATCCGGGGTCGACCAGGAAGCATTTGAAAGAAAGTCGCATCTTTTTGCAAAGGTATTTGGACGCATAGTTAAGATATGCTGAAAGAGGGTGTTTTATGAGGCATTACTGTGGTATCGATCTTGGCGGAACCAAGATTTATTCAATTCTCTGCGACAGCAGTGGCAAAATAATTGCGCGGAAAAAAATCAAAACCCAGGCATCATCTGGATTTGAAGCCGTGTTTGAAAATATCGTTACCTGTTATGCCGAGTTACTTAAAAAGGCTGAAATTGTTGATGATGAAGTCGAGAAGATCGGACTGGCTGTTCCTTCTGCCGTTAATACCGCAACCGGTATGCTGCTCGATGCCTGCAATCTCGGCTGGAAAAATGTGCCGCTGGCCAGGATGTTGTCCGAGCGCTTAAAAAAGCCGGTGTTTATGGATAACGACGTTAATATGGGCGTTTTTGGCGAATATTCTTTTGGCGAAGCCAGCAAATTCCGCAATGTCTATGGCATATTTGCCGGTACCGGCGTCGGTGGCGGCCATATCTGCAATGGCAGCATCAATCGCGGCAAAAACTTCACAGCCGGAGAAGTCGGGCACATGGTCGTAAAGATCGACGGGCCAGAGTGCAACTGCGGCAGAAAGGGCTGTCTCGAAGCCATAGCCGGCAAGGCCGGCATGATCAAATACATGAAAAAACAGGAAGAGAAGAACGGTTTGAACACGCTGTTGTCAGAGATTTCGCCGGAGTGGCGCACCATGGTTGGCTCTGCAGCTCTTAAGGAGTGCTACAAAAAGAAGGACGCTCTGGTCGTCAAAGCGATAGACCGTGCGTCAGAGGCGATCGGTATTGCCGCTGCCAACATCATCAACCTGATCGGTGTCGAGGCGTTGATTCTTGGCGGCGGCGTGATTGAAGAGATGGGTGTGGTTATGTTGCCGGTTATTGCAGAAAACGCCAGAAAGTACGCCATAGCCGGTGGTGCTGAAGGTGTGGAGATCATAGTCTCGAAGCTTGGCGACGATGCGGTGGCGCTTGGCGCCGCCTGGTATGCAGCGAAAGCATAACCTGTATGAGTGAGATCATCACAGTAATCGACATTGGTTCGAGTGCGATAAGAATGTGTATTGCCGAGCACATCGGCAAAAAAATCAATCTGCTCGAAAATCTCAGCCATCCGGTTCCGCTCGGCAAAGATACCTTTCGCAATGGCCGTCTGGCACGCGAAACCATCAACAGCTGTATCGAGATTCTGCTCGATTACCGCCGGGTCATGCAGATGTTCAGATCGCGCAACATCACTGCCTGTGCCACCACAGCGATTCGCGAGGCTGCCAATCGCGATATTTTTATCGATAATGTCCGCAGCCAGACCGGTATCGAAGTCGAAGTCTACTCGCCGGCACAGACGTCCTTTCTGCTTTCCGAACAGCTGAAAAAGAAGATCAAGACGAATCAGTGCTCGGCCGGTTTCAGTCTGGGCGCCGGTCGTTCTGAGCTCATGGTGTTTTCGAAAGACGGTCTGCTTTACAATGCTTCGCTTGATATCGGCTTTATGAAGATGAATCAGGAATTTCGTCGCAATCGTTACACCGAAGAATACTATCCGGCGTTTCTTGAAGCCACGGTCGGTAACGAGTTGCGGCCATTGATGCCAGAGTTTGCCAAATATTCGATA
>CAZMWO010000617.1:0-2397 GCA_964569565.1 uncultured bacterium
ACGCGACAACTATTCTAACACAGGGGGAAGGCTATACCTTGCGTTCTGAGATCACGACCGGCCTCAGCCCCAGTCTGTCGCTCAAGCACGATTTTGCCGGGTTCAGCGATGATGACGATGAATACTACTACTCGACGGTTGAGGCGCTTGGTTCAATTTCTGGAAACGGGGATCTGCCGCCTGTGCATGGCAGTATCGGTCTGGTCAGCCAGATCGATGCCGGCAACGCGTTGATGCTGAGAACACGCAGCAATGTTGCGGGTTGGAATTTCTCGAATGAATACTTTGACTTTGATCGCGATTTCACTTCGGCTACCGCCATGTCCAATACCGACTGGCGCAATACTCTCAGTCTCAGCGGCCGCCTGTTCGACCGTCAGAGCGTGTCACTGCGCTGGCTGCGCGATTCATACAACAGCGATCGCTTCTCTGATCTGGTCAACCTTTCTTTATCGAGCCGGATCGGGCAGACAACGCTGCTTAACACTTTCGATCATAGAAAAGACTGGACTTCAAATCGCAGCAGCAACTTGTACACTTACGGCAATTCAGAAGTCCGAACGAGAGTTGGGAACAGAGGCGAGATCTCTGCCGGTCTCAATTACCATGTTAAGCCGGTAACCGAGTTCAGAAGCGTCGGCGTTGGCGGGCGCTGGTATGGCAATGACGAATCTTCATATTCAGCGCAGATCCGGCGTAATCTCGAAACCCGTTCTGGCACTCGCGCCAACACGACTTATAACATTGGTTTTATGAAGGAATATGCCGAGTTTTCTTCGGGCATGCAGTTTTCTGGCGACAGTGATGGCGACTTCAGGGCCATGCTGACGCTGAATTCATCTTTTGGCGTGCTTCCAGGAACTGGGGAATTCGATGCCAGTTCTGAATCTATGGTCAGATCCGGTGGAGTTATCGTGAATGTCGCCCAGCGTACGAAAGACGGTATTATTCCGCTCAAAGATGTCGAGGTCAGTGCTGGCGGCCGCAAAGCTACTACCAACGCGTCCGGAACCGCAATCATAAGAGGGCTTACCCCCTCGCGGCGCGTCGATGTCGCCATCGAGCCGGTCAGTCTGGTCGATCCCTTTCTTGTGCTTGAATCTCCTGGTGTGAGTATAATTCCGCGCCCCGGCGTGATGCAGCGTCTCGATTATTTTGTCGTGATGACCAGCGAAATAGAAGGAAACGTTCTGTTTGCCGGAGATGGTTCTGCAAAACCGGTTGGTGGCATCATGCTGCAGATAACCGAAGAAGAAACCGGCAAGGTCGCAGGAAAAACACGAACAGACAGCCAGGGTTTCTATATTCTTGATTTTATCAAGCCGGGAAACTACTACGTCGATATCGATCAACAGCAGGCCGACAACCTCGGCGTTTATGTCGCCAATCTCGGGCTTGTGACGATAAGCGATGATGGCGACGTTATGGGTGGTCATGACATTTTGCTGCGAGATGCTGCGAAGGCCATTGGCCCGCGCGTCGCAGATGCTCATATCATGCGGCAGTTGAATACGGCACCGCCGATGTTACAGCCTGTTGCTGAAATGGCGGCAGCGATTAAACCAGTCATCGATGTTTCAATCGATTCAGATCTGGCAAGACAGCTAAATACAGCTCCGCCGCTGATAGTTGCTGCAGTGCCGGCCGAACCGGCCGAACCGGCCGGCCCGGAACTGAGCATCGAACTGTTGCGCGAATTGAGCCGCAAATCGGCAGACAAGTCAGAAACTTCGTCTGACGACTGTTCTATTCTGCCCGACGAGTTGCCTGTCGAAATGCCTTATGAAAGCGAACCTGATTCGGGTCTGTATGACATGTTTGAAGAAAATTTTGGCGAAGATTGGCCTGAAACAAAGCCTCTACCTGACATTCCAGAGCCGGCTGAATCTGGGTTGCCGGTTAAACCGGCAATCGCAGATGTTCCGCCGCCGATAGAAACTTTGTCACCCGTAAAATCCGTAGATCCCGATCTCTCAGCGCCTGGCGAAAACGAGCTCAGCATCGAGTTGTTGAGAGAATTGAGCCGAAAATCAGCCGGAAAACCGGTCACTAAGCCGGCCGCTAAACCTTCGGTAGCTGCGCCTGCTGCCCAGGTTGATATGCCCGCGAAAATGCATCAACCGGCAACCCTTGCCGTGCCGGTTAAGCCTGCGGTCTCGTCTCAGAGCGAATTTGAGTTGAGTCTCGAAATGTTGCGTGAACTGAGCAGAAAGTAAGGAAAGCCGAGTCAGACTGGCCAGCCCGGCCCGCCATCTTTGCGCAACGGCTATTGCGGCCTGCACATCGTAAGCTCCGAGACGCTGTATTAGAGAAGGCAGAGAAAAAACCGGAGAACGATCCGCAGATTACACGGATTTCACAGATTACGCCGATTATTTTTTGGCTGAGGCGCGGGCG
>CAZMWO010000618.1:0-2396 GCA_964569565.1 uncultured bacterium
CACTCTGACCAGGGGGGGCTGACGGTCACTGACGCGCGAATTCATTTCGACCAGATGGCAGGCACCGGTAGAACACTGATAAAAAGAGTCTATGGTCGGAGTGGCTGAGCCCATGACAAGCTGGGCGCTTTCGAGCCGGCAGCGATGGTTTGCCACTTCCCGCGCATGATAGCGCGGTGAATCGCCCTGCTTGAACGATGGTTCGCCCTCTTCGTCGAGAATTATGGTGCCGAGTCGTGGCAGTGGCGCAAATACGGCCGAACGGGCCCCAACTACCACCGGGCATACCCCGCGTCTGATTTTTTCCCACTGGTCAAAACGCTCGCCATCAGACAGCTTGCTGTGCAGAATCGCGACCTGAGATTGAAAGCGGTCGGTAAAGCGCTTCATCATCTGCGGAGTCAGCGAAATTTCAGGCACCAGCACGATGGCAGTCCGGTTCATCGCGATTATATCGGCAACCCAGCGCAGGTAAACCTCGGTTTTGCCTGAACAGGTTACGCCGCGCACCAGAACCGGTTTTTTATCGGTGGCGTAAGCCCTGGCGATTGCGGCGAGTACGTTCTGCTGGTCTTCTGAAAGCATTGGTGGTACTTCGGCGGAACGCCTGTAATAATCGGCATCGGCCACCTGGCGCATCACACGCTCCTCGACTTCGAGCAGCAGGCCTTTTTTCTTGAGCTGATTGACCGGGGCGCTGCTGATACCGGCTGCCCGGCATAGCTGGGCGGCTGTCGGTGCCGATGTATAAGATAGCAGGGCCTGCACTGCCTGACGTTCTTTGGGAGTCAGTTTGTCTGGTTCTACCGCCATCTGCGGGTTAAGCTTGAGCACCTTGATCAATCGGGGGCCGGAATTAGCGGTAATGCTGTGCAATATTTCGACTGCGCCGGACTCCAGCCAGTTTTTTATCTGTCCGGCAGCCTGGGGAAAAGCCTCGATGAAGGTGTGGTAAGGAACCTGGTCGCGTTCACGCAGCCATTTCAGAGGTGGCTCGACAGAATCATGGCAGGCTGTGATCATGCGCACAATTTTCTGTTTTATGCCGCCGGGAAGCATGGCATGCAGGACTTCTCCTATATTGCAGGCGCAGTCATTCGCTGTTATTGCTGCCAGTTCGAGCATGGCAGGACTGAAAAACGGCAGGGGATCAAGCACTTCGCCGAGCGCAACGGTCTTGAAGCCCGGCAGCGTCTGGTGAATATTCGTTATATAACCGATAAGCCGGCGATTTTGTACGGGCACTACGACGCGGCAGCCGACCAACGGGACTTCCCGGCCGGGAGGCAGATGGTAGGTCAGAGTGCCTTCGCCAATCGGGTCCGGAAATGAGACCTCGACGTAAAAGGTCATGTGTGCTGCTCGCGCCCGTGTCCGGTGCGGTTGAGCAGATTCAGCAGCTGTGAGCTGAAGCGGGTGTAGCAGCACTGACCGGTAATGTCCGGGATTACTCTGATTCCGTGCTGGTCGGCGACATGCAGTGAGTTGTTCTGGCGTTGTACCAGAAGCCGGTTCTTGTCGATTGCCAGCGATGCAAGAGCAAGCCCCGGAGCCACAAAAACGACATTTACAGCTGATGCTCTTATTTCCGGGCTGGCCTGCAGTTCTGGTTCGCTGAAGACGAGCCGGTTGTCGGCATCGAGCTGTGGGCCGTCGTAGGCATGAATCACCAGGTCCGCGTCGGCTGCAGATTCTGACTGACTTAGACCACAGGCGCGCAGTGTCTGCTCGAGGCGGGCCAGCCATGCTGGTCTCAGGTTGGCTATTACCTTGAGTTGCTCGGGAATCTGGTAGTCGAGCCAGAATGACTTTTTTGCATGTTTGCGACGGTTGGCAAGCCAGGCGGTACATTCAGCAAAAATTCTCTGGTAAAACGTCGAAAATTGCTGCGGCTGCGCCGGTAATGGCCGGAAAATAAGGCGGGGATCGCAATCATCGACTTCTGCTGGAATCTGAGCGGGTTCCTGCAGAATCCAGAGCGCCGTGCTTTTCTGCAAAATGAATTCAAGCACAGGGTCAGAAGTGAGACGTGCCTGCAAAAGCTGCTGGGTAAGACTGGCTGGAGCCACTGTAACAGCGAGATCAAAAGCGGCAGGAGCAAAAAACCAGCCGGGGCGGTGCCCTGCTGTCAGAGCGGCGCTGCCGCTGAGCTGTCTGACCACTGATTCACTGACCCATTCGTGCCCGTTATCGATCAGGGCTATTTTTACTTCGCACCCGGCATGACCAAAAAGCATTGCCAGTTCGGTCGCCAAACTGCTGGCAATGCCTTTTCCAAGAGCGATTAAGATTCGAGTCCTATTTTTCCTTGTCCGGGATGTCAACTTCAAGAGCTCCGGATGCGATTTCTTCCATGGCTATCTTGACAAAGTTTTCGTCGAATTCTTCGATAAGGC
>CAZMWO010000619.1:0-2395 GCA_964569565.1 uncultured bacterium
CAGCGATGTCTCGGTAATCAACGACCTGCTATCGTCGGGTGTCGCCACCATTATCGGCGACACCGTGGTGCTGGTCGGTATCGTGGCGGTAATGCTTTCGCTCGATCTGTCGCTGGCACTCGCGACTTTCGCGGTATTGCCGCTGATGCTGCTGGCAACCTGGATATTTTCGCGGCATGCGCGGGTGGCTTTTCGCAAGACGCGCCAGAGGGTTGCTGCGGTAGTTGGCGGTCTGGCCGAAGACATTTCGGGAATTCGCGTGATTCAGGCGTTTGCGCGTGAGGGCGTTTCTTCGGAAAAGTTTGAAGAAGTCAATCGCGCTAATCGTGATGCAAATATCGAGGCGATGTCGCTGTCTTTCATTTTTCTGCCGACTGTCGATTTTCTTGGCATTCTGGCGACGGCAACGGTTTTGTGGCTCGGCGGGATGGCGGTGGCGCGTGGCGAGTTGACGCTCGGCACGGTGGTGGCTTTTCTTGCTTATGTAGCCCGCTTCTTTCAGCCGATTCAGGATCTTTCGCAGATATATACAACCATGCAGTCGGCGATGGCTGGCGGCGAGCGCGTTTTTGAACTGTTAGACACGAAGCCGGCAATATATGATGAGCCGTCTGCAGTAGAAATGCCAAGGGTTACCGGCAAGGTAGAGTTTCGCCAGATCGGGTTTGAGTATCAGGCTGACCGCCAGATTCTGCGCAATATCAATCTGATCGTTGAACCGGGGCAGACCGTGGCGCTGGTTGGCCCGACCGGCGCCGGCAAGACCACGCTGGCCAGCCTGGTGGCAAGACTCTACGATGTTACAGAGGGCGCTGTGCTCGTCGATGGCTATGATGTGCGGCTGGTCACGCAGCGTTCGCTGCGCCGGCAGATGGGGCTGGTGCCACAGGATCCCTTTCTTTTTACCGGCACCGTAGCCGACAATATCAGGTTCTCGAGCCCGAGCGCTGCGCAGGCTGCAGTCGAAAAGGCTGCCCGCGCGGCAAATGCGCATGGCTTTATCTGCGATCTGCCCAAGGGCTATGACACAAAAATTCTTGAAGGTGGCGTCAACCTGTCGCAGGGGCAGCGGCAGCTGCTATGCATAGCTCGCGCCATTCTGGCCGACCCACGCATTCTAATTCTCGACGAAGCGACGGCAAGCGTAGATACGCTGACCGAACTGCTGATTCAAGATGCTCTGCAGAAGCTGCTGGCTGACCGAACTGCTATCGTAATCGCGCATCGTCTGGCAACAATTCGCAACGCCGATCTGATCTGTGTCATGAACGACGGCGAAATCGTCGAACGTGGCACCCACGGCGAACTGCTCGCTCGTGGCGGTCTTTATGCAGAACTCAGTCTCAGGCAATAGCAGCCGGGCTGCGCCACGCTTAAATTGACATGCAGATGTCGTGATGTTATCGTACATTGCAGGCAGGGCAATACTTGAGATGAGAGGCGCGATTGCATGAAAGATACTGTCGCGGTCAAGGCTGGCAACAGCAATAACAAAACCGGGCTGGAAGTGCGCGAATTGCAGCGCACGATCATCGAACTGCGCGGCGAGCTCGAAAAGAAAAGTCTCATGACATCAGACGCAGTGCAGGCGGCGCGGCGCGATTCTGCCCAGGAGATCGCGATGCTCAAAGAGACTATCGGCGAATTGCGCAACGAGCTCGAGCGCTCGCACATCAGGCGCGAGCAGGAAGTCCAGCGTGCGGTTTCCAGCAGTCAGGACGAAATCAGCCAGCTCAAAAGACACATTTCAGAGCTGCGTACACAGCTTGAAAATCTTATGGCAGAGAAAAGCGCAGCGGTGCAGGCAGCGCATGCCTCTTATGCCGGCGAAATTCAACAACTGAGGGAAATGGCGGCCCGGCTGCGTGACGAGCTTGAGGGCGCGAGAGCCGAAAGAGAGGGTGCTGTTCAGAAAGAGCGCCAGAAAGCTGCCGACGAGATTGCACAGTTACGCGACACCATTCAATCGATGCGGCAAGTTATGGAACAGCTCAAATCATGACGATTTTTCGTATTCAGGCAGCGGGAGAGGGCAAAGATGGAACCCAGTGCAGATAAAAAGAAACCGGTTAAAAAGGCCGCCGGCAGTAATCCGGCCATGATGCTGAGAGAGCAGAAGAAGCGCCTGGCTGAGGCCGAGCTGTTGCTCGATATTTCGCGGCGTATTTCGGCGATGGATTCGCTCGATGCTGTGCTGAAAATGCTGGTCGAAACGGCTACTGCGCGGCTTAACGCCGAGCGCGGTTCGCTGTTTCTCAATGATCCCAACACCAATGAGCTTTATTCGCGCGTGGCGATGGGCAATTTCATGCGTGAAATCAGGATTCTCAATACCAATGGCATTGCCGGTTATGTCTTTACATCCGGTGAGGGGATCATTATTCCCGATGCTTAT
>CAZMWO010000620.1:0-2392 GCA_964569565.1 uncultured bacterium
TGCATAATACATCCTTTCAGTTATTTCTTTACCCAAGCAGTATAGTTGGGCTTAAAGTCTCAGGTCAACAACTAAAAAGACTTATTTGGCAGATCAGAAAAACGGGTGGAAAGGGCGAATGCATGCTGCAGCCCATGAGCGGCCTGATCAGCGCTAATCTAGCTTGAAGCGATAATCCTGCGGATCCTTGCCACCAACCAACAGGCGGATGTTGCCATGGCGGTCGGTGCGATAAATCTTGGTGCCGAGCCTTTCGTAGCTGCTGAGAGTCCGCGAAGACGGGTGGCGAAAAGCATTATTGGCGCCAACCATGATGACCCCGATTTCGGGTGAAACCATCTGGAGAAACCTGAAATAATCGCTGGTATCAGCCCCATGGTGTGGCACCTTGAGAACCTGGCTTTTGATGGGCTCACCATATTTCATGATTTCGCGCTCGGCATCTTCTTCGATGTCACCGGCGAGAAAAAGCTGAACGCGCCCATAGCGCATCAGCAGAACGATCGACAGGTTGTTGACATCTGAGTATTCCTTGCCGGTAAGCGGCTTTTCTGGATGCAGCGCCTGAACGAAAAGCTCATTACCCCATTCAAGAACATCACCGGCCTTGGTGGTGATTCTTTTGATATGCTGCTTGCTGCAGATGGCTTCGTAGTCCTTGAAAGCTTCGGTTTCGAATTTTCCGGGCGGTTCGTAGACGACATCGACGTCATAAAGCCTGAGAACCGGCAACAGACCGCCAAGATGGTCGTTATGCCAGTGAGTGATCACCACGCCATCCAGCCGCCCGATCCCGTTACTGCGCAGATAGTTGTGGGCCAGCTCGCGACCTTCGCGACGTGCATCGGTCACCGGTACGTTGGCCCCCCCATCGATAAGATAGTTTTTGCCCATCGGAGTACGCACCAGAATGGCATCTCCCTGGCCAACATTGATGAAGTCGACGCGCAACTCAGGATTGATATTGATCGAGACGAGGCCACCATGATCCGGGCTGAGCAGAAGCGCCCAGACGAATACGACCAGAATTAGCACTACGGCAAAAACGAAATTGGTTTTCTTCGACTGGAACGACTTCTGTTCGTAACCAAATTTAGTCATGCCCTATTTTACCTCTACCCTGTCGATGAACTTCTTGATCGTCTTTTCTGTGAGGCCGGGAACTTCCTTGAGGTCTTCGAGCGAAAAAAAGCCTCCGTTGTTATTGCGAAACTCGACGATCTTCTCTGCCAGGCGCTTACCTACTCCTGGCAGAGTTTTAATTTCATCGATACTGGCAAAATTGAGATTGAGCTTGTCGCCCCAGGCTGCCTGCCCTGAATGCCCGCCAACAACAGTAGCGTATTTTTCAAGTTCGCGCAGGCGCCTTTTGGTCAGCCCCTGAACCCCCAGCAGCTCATTCATTTCCTTAACCTGCCCGCGCTTCTGCACGAATTCATGAATGCGCCCGGCCAGAGTGGGTGTCATTCCTGGCAACGCCTTGATGCTGTTAACGTCGGTGCGGTTGAGATTGAGTTTGCCGGCATTTTCTTCTTCATCATAGTAATCGCCTTTAACCAGCACAGTCTGATCGGTCAACACTGCTATATCCTGAATCTGTACAGCCAGTTGCCGGTTCTTTCCTCGAACGACACTGACTTTGCTGATCAGCAGAAAAATGCCGAGACCGAGCAGCAACAGTAGTGCTGCGAATGCTATTTTTTCGAGTCTGGTCAGAACCATATCAGTTATCCTTAACGAATACCCGGGTTTTCAGGCTGCCTCTGAGCTGGTCTACCTGAACCGCACCATTTTGCGAAGTCAGATAAACCGGAAACTGCAGCTGTTTGAACCTGGGCGTATAACTACGACTGCGAGAGCTTATCGCACCGGCCAGATGATAATTTTCCATCAGCCAGGCTGACGGAAAGCGAAAGCTTATCGCGACACCCTCCGGGTTGGATCTTTTGACATATTTTTCGAAAGCCTCGTAGGGATATGGCAGATCGGCGACGAACACGAAATCGGCCTTGAAATCGATGTCGCCATCGAGCGGATGCGTGTTACCGGAGATATAGGCAAAATTATGCGAACCGCGGCTGATTTTGATAATCAGGCCATCATAATACTGCTGAAAGCTGCTCTTTGGCGGCGCCGGATGCAGAACTTCAATATTGGTGCCGGCTTCGGTGAACTTGTCGCCGGCCTTGACCTGCGTTACCGAAATTTTGTAGCGATGCACATCTTCGATCAGCCGGTTGTAAGAGTCGTAGGCGAGCTCCCAGAAATAACCGGGCGGGATACCGGCATTCTGTCCGGCTTTCAGCCTTCGTTCCATCTTGAGGTCGCCAAAGGCGAACATTCTGACATACTGCTCAAAATCGACGCGAACGCCATCGGTAGCAAGCGGAAA
>CAZMWO010000621.1:0-2389 GCA_964569565.1 uncultured bacterium
CGATGCGCAGGCGGTTGAGAATCTTTTCTGAAAGGCGGCTCTCGATAAAACGGCGTTTTATGATTGCATAGTCGCGTTCTGACGAAACAAAATCAGCGAGATCGTTAGTCGTGATAAAGTTGGTGAACTCATCAACGCCGATGATCAGTGTTTCAGGAATACGAATGACAACCTCAGAAAAAGATTCGAGCATCGATGAATTATAGAGCAGGTAATTCATGAAAGCGATACCGCGCCCCTTACCGCCGATTGCCCCCTCGGCCAGTTTGCAGATATGATGGCGGTTGTCGCCGATAAACGACTTGTCGAACGAAATGACCTTGCCGCGCGTCTTCATTCTGAAAACCCAGTTGCCCATATTTATCAGAAAATCGCGCAGTGACTCAACTTCATCGAATTCGGCAACGTGAATACGCGAGACGACCTTGGCGATCTGCACTTCGCCGCGCGCCAGCAGCCAGGTCGAAAAATTGTTGCGGCTGGCATGGTATTCGATCGACTCGGCCGGCACGATGCGCAGGCAGTTGCGAAAGTCGCTCATGGTGCGTGCCCGGGTGATTTCCTGGCCCTGCGCGTTTCTGAATACGAAGTCGCCGAAGCCCAGATTGCGATAGAAAAATTTCGAGAGGCGCTTGGAAAGGAACTGCGATTCCTTGTGCACAAACGCGGCTCCGAGACGGTTGGCGGCAGACTCGATTTCTGGTTCAGATGATTGCAGCAGAACCGGAAGGTCGGGCGAAAGTTCCTTGAGCTTTTTAGCGAGTTTCAGGCCGGCCTTGTCGTCGAGCACCCCGTCTTTTTTGTATTTAACGTCTGAGATTACGCAGAGCAGATAATCTTCGAAATGTTCATACTGCTTCATTGCCTCTTCATAACTGGTTGCCAGAATGATCTTGGGCCGACAGCGCATGCGCAGCACCTTTTTGGTTTCTTCCTGCAGCTCTTCTTCGACCAGCTTGGTCGTCTGGCGTATCAGCTCTGAATAAAGATGCGGCAGATAGCGCGAATAATAGCGTATCGAATCTTCGACGAGCAATATGATGCGAACCTGGGCGATAGCCGTGTCTTTGTCGGCATTGCGGCGGTCTTCGATATACTTGATCATCGCCAGAAAGATTTCCGAGTTGCCGTTCCAGACGAATACATTGTCATAATGCAACCAGAGGTCGCTGCGGTTGTCGAGCGCCTCGAGATCGGTATTGTCGTTGAGCAGCAGCAGAACCGGCAGATCGGGCCAGCGCTCTCTGATTCTCTGGCCGCAGTTGATTGTATCGGTACGACTGAGGCGGCTGAGTACGACAACCAGATCGAATTTGCGCTTTTCCAGCATTTCTATGGCTTCGTCGCCAGAGGTGACGCTCGATATGCGGGGCGCACTGGTCAGGTTCAGGCTGAAATATTCGCCGAAAATTTTCTCGGCCAGCAGACCGTCCTGCTCGAGGGAAAATGCGTCAAAAATGGTTGCTACCAGCAGCAGTTCGCGAACCTTGAAGCGCATCAGGTCATGAAATATTTCACTGTCGGATTTGAATTTCTTAAAGACCTGCATGAGTTCGTCGTTGTGCATCTGAGTCTCCGGTGGTGGCGTGTTTGCTGGCAAGATTATAACAGACTCCCGGCCTGTCTGGGTAATTTTTTCAAAACGATGTTGCGGCTTTGGCGTAATATGTTATAATTTTTCTGTTATATCAATCTGGAGGAACAAAATGAAGCTCATCAACAGAATATTCGCACTAATGATCGTATTAGCAGTGCTGTTCACTGCCGGCAACCTCTATGCCGCCGCCGAAAGCACTGAAACCGTCAAGAATCTTTCCAAAGCCTACGAATCCTGGAAAAACCAGGGCATCAAATTTGTCGTACGTGACAGCAAAGGCAAGTTTGTACATTGGGCTTATGGCCGCCTCGAATCATGGGGAACCAACTCGAAATGGGTCGTCAGAGATCCCAAAGGCCACTTTCTTACTCATGCCAAAGGCACCGTAGAAAGCTGGAAAAACGGCCAGACCCGCCTCGTTCTGCGCGACAACAAAGGCCGCCTGCTTACTCATATCAATATAAACATCGCCAGCGGCAACAACTTTGCCGCAACTGTTGTCGGCCTCAGACATCTCAAGAATGACAAGTTTCTTGCTTTCGTTCAAGACAGCCTCTGTGATATCATCATCGCCGAACTCAAACAGGATCAAACCATCAAAGCCAGCGTACTGGTCAAATACCTGAACCGCTACAAAAACGACAAAGGATCCGAAAATTTCAAACCGGTTCTGCGCAAGATCATCCCGGTTCTGGTTTTCATGTCGAACGACAAACCCAACGACATCAAGACCAAATCTCTGGTTGAAGACGCCAGAAAGCTGCTCACCGAGCTCTAATTTAAGGTTTTGCA
>CAZMWO010000622.1:0-1336 GCA_964569565.1 uncultured bacterium
GGAGCGAAAGAGGTTACAGCGACTCCGTTCTGGGTCAGAACGTAGGTGGCGACATCAGGTGCCAGCGAGTCGATTATCAGATCGAAGTCAAGAACAATGGTCAGGCCGTCAGAAGCAAGCCCGGCAATATTACCGGCTGCATCTACCATGTCGAGTTTATAGGCACCATCAGGCATTCTGGCAAATGGTGTGCGGCTGTACTGCCCTTCGAAATTGCATGACCATTTGTCTGTGCCGGCACTGGTCAGCAGATAAGTGTCTGTAGAATTGGTGCCGGTAATTCGCATGCGCGGTGCTGCTGTCTCCAGGTTTGAAAGTGAAAAGGTCGTGGTGAAATAGCGCTGTAGATCAGGACTGAAATAGACTGAGTCAGTAGCAAGTTCAGCGCCGACGATGGTCATGCTGCGCACCAGCGGGTCTTCGTTATCCATGGTCCAGAAATGGCTTTCGAGTGAGAGGTCGCCGTTGCCATCGGCTACGCGCATGGTATAGGTTGTTGGTAGAGCTGGAGTCGGGCTGGCGGCATCTGACCAGGCGAAGCTCGCGATAAGACCATTCAGAACGAGGGGGTAGGAAGATATGGTCGTGTTGCCCTGCATGAAATGCAGATAAAGCGGCGTTGCATCCGGCGCTGTTGCCAGTTGCAGTGTAATTGTTGCGATGTTCGGATAAACATTGACGCTGAACGGCTGGTCGGTCAGCATTTCCAGGCCGCTGGCCAGAGTGTCACTGGCGGTGGTTACCTGATATGAAGTTGTTGTCCAGGATGCGACGATCGGGCCACGTGAGCGCACATCAACCGTTCCGGTGCTGATGCTCATGCTGTTGCCGGCGAGATCCATGCCGGTAACTTTGCAGATGTAAGTGCCCTGCGGCAGTGTGTTGCTTATGGTCGCGACATTCTTGAACAGGGCGGTGTCGGAAGCGCCAACTGTGGTTTGCCATTCGACGAAGCTATAGGCTATTTCGGTCGTGCCGGTAGCGATGGTAAGTGTGGGTGAAGCATTTGCGCGCATGCGCTCATCGAACTGCAGCTTGAAATACGACTGTCCGGCTGTGCTGCTGACGATTGGTGTTGTGGTAGCCGTGCCGTCTGGTAGCGATCTGGTTGCAACTAATACATCTGGAGCGACTCTGTCTACAATCAGCGGGGTTACCGTCGCCAGGCCGTCGGCATAGTTGCCGGCGCGGTCAGCGGCGCTGACGAAATAGGTTCCGTCAGGTATTGCAGCGGATGCGACATTGTAAGTATTCAGACCTGTTGTAAGGGTCGTGTTCATGTAGAAGGAGTATGTAGCAGGTGTTGCAGGGCCGGTGCCCGATGCGATGCCGGCTA
>CAZMWO010000622.1:1400-2387 GCA_964569565.1 uncultured bacterium
GCGTGCCGTTGCCGTTGTAGTAACGAGCTGTTTCAGCCGGTGGTGTGTAGACATTGAAGAGAGCCATGCTGGCAATTGTCGGTGGTATGCCGTCGTAACGTATCGGAATGCTGTAAGAAGCACCCACATTACCGATATTATCGGTGAGGATGAAGCTGTAGCTTGCCATGATGCCGCCAGGAGTGCCGGCCGGATTGCCGAGAGCGTTATCGTCAATGGTGACGGTTGTCGCTCCGGCTGGCATAATGGCGAATGAAGCCACTTCGCTGTTGTCGCTATTGTCATAAATATGAATGGTATGAGGTATCTGATAGAGGCCATTGTAGGTGAGGGTAAGAGTTGCGATGCCGGGTGAAGCAGAATCAGTCTCGAAAGATAGTGCTTCGTTGGTAAGGATGCTGGTGCCCCAGATTTCGAATTGCTGGCTTTTGATGGTTGCTGATGCCAGTGTTGGTGCCTGTGTAAACAGTTCGACAGTGAACGAGCCTGCAACAGGATCTATGCTGAGGTTGCCGGCCAGGTCTCTGGCGGCGCTGCTGATGACGTAGCTATAAGTGCCTGGCGGTGTGCTGGCCGAAATTGCCTGCGGGTTGGTGAATCGACAGGTAGTCGAACTTACCCAGCTGAGAAAACTAAGATCGATCGGCGCCGGAATAGCGTCTGATGCAATCTGTAAGTCCGGTTGCACAGCGACATTCATGGGTTCGCTGAAGGTCAGCTCAAAAATGCCGGTGTTTGTTGCCAGAGCCCCGGTTAATACCGGGGTTGCACTGGTGATCTGCGGTTGCTGGCTATCGACGATCAGGAGCGCCTGAGAAGCGGGGCCGGTTGCTGATGCCAGATTGCCGGCGTAATCGACGGAAGTCAGCATATATACGCCAGTAGCAAGAGTACCTGGCGATGCAGTATGGCTGAGACCGTTCGTTGTCGAGGTCATGTTAAATGATGACGTGGCATTTGTAGTCGGATTGTAAATCAGCATGATCA
>CAZMWO010000623.1:0-2386 GCA_964569565.1 uncultured bacterium
TATAAAGATCGCCGGAGAAAACCTGTTCTGATTTCAAGCCGCCATGAAAAATCAGGGCCAGAGAGACTGTAAACAAAGAGCCGAGCATGAAGCGGCTGGCCAGAACAAAACTCTGATCATATTTTTGCAACAGAATTTTACCCCAGATCGTGCCGCTGCCCCAGAAAAAAGCTGCAGCAACAGCAAGACCGGCGCCAACCGCAGCTTTCCTCCATTCACCGGTGAAGGGATCAGCAAAACCAAACGAAACAAAGTATGAACAGATTATTGCAAGGGCAGCCCAGCCGAAAAAATTGCGGTTAACTTTTTCGCGCAGCATGACAACACCAAGGGTTATTGTCATCACCGGCTGCAACTTCTGCATCAGCACAGCAAGCGCCGGGTTTATATAATGAAACGCCTCGGTAAAACACAATACTCCCATGGCCGAGGCGCCGCAGCCGACCATGATGAAAAAGAACAGATCACGTGCAACGATAAGTTTGAACTGACTTCGTCTGATCCATAATACCGGCAAGGTCAGAACCATATTGATCAGGTGTTCCCATGAGATCAGAATGACCACCGGAAGGCTGGCAATAACCGGGTTGCGGAAATACAGGTCGGTACTGCGCAGGATTCCGCATACAGCCACAAATACACAGGCAAGGTTGATGTTCATACCTGATGGTTTTCTGGAGCGAGGGTGGATCTGTTCTTGCCATCACCCTTACTGCAATAGAGAGCCTTGTCAGCGACCTTGATCAGACTTTCGCGATCGTGAGCGTGTAGCGGATATGATGCAACCCCGATGCTGACAGTGATATGAAGATCGCCGCTGTTGTGCGCTATCGAGACACCTGCGATGTTTTCGCGCAGACGTTCTGCTGTCTGAAAAGCTTCTTCTGCACGGGTTTCCGGGAGTATAACAGCCATTTCTTCACCACCATAGCGACAGGGCACGTCTATTCCGGTACGCACCGTGTCTCTGATGGTCTGGGCAACCTTCTGGATAACCTGATCGCCAACCTGGTGGCCGTAGATATCATTGAACTTTTTGAAGTTGTCTATATCCATCATTATCAGGCTCATGGTGAGACCATAGCGGCGTGCCCTGAGAAGCTCTTCGTTGAGCCTGGCCTGGAAATAGCGATGAACGAAAAGTCTGGTCATGCCATCGGTTATGGATAACTCGTAGAGTTTGTTGTTTTCAATGGTCACCGCGGCCTGCGAGGCAATCAGGTTCAGCAGAGACAGGTCGCTGTCTTTGAACTGTCCGCCATTGCGTTTGTTAACAATATTGATGACCCCGATTATGCCATCTTTGAACTTCAACGGTGAACAGATCAGACTTTGTATGTCTTCGACCGGCATCAGGCTGCCGAAATTTTTGAACCGGGGATCACGGAAACCTTCGTTGCTGATCAGGCCAAGACCATTTCTGGCAACCTGACCACAGATTCCGTTGCCGAGTTTTACCGGAGTGCCGGTAAACACGCGGTAGCGGCCGCCCGTTGCAACTTTAACGACAAGTTCGTCGGTGCTGTCATCGAGCAGCATAATTGAACCGCGCTCGGCTTCAAGAGCATCTATTGCCTGGGTTAAAACGAACTTCAGCAGCTCTTCCGAGTCGGTGAAGAGATTCACGGCGTTGCTGATTTCGAACAGAGTATTCAGCTCGCGAACGCGGTGCTCTTTCAGATCTTTTTCCGTATTGATGCTGATAAGCATTTCACGAAAATTGTTGTTAAGATCGCCAATTTCATCGTGACGGGAAGTTTGCGGAAGAATGCCGGTCTCACCGCGCGCAACCAGCGAGGTGCTTTCGGCCAGGCGGTTGATCGGCCCCGCGATATGCCATGACAGAATAGACCCGGTAATCAATGCCAGAATCAGGCCGAGCAGCCCAAACACAATGAAATCGCGCCGCATGGTGCGGCCGAGGATGTTATATTCAGAATCAGGCAGAGCTATTTCAAGCCTTATCGTTTCAGAAATTCTGCCTTTGAGTGCCTCTTCGCGGACAAAAAAGTGTGAGCGCCCGAGAATCAGGGTTTGCCCGCTGGTAAGATCAGGATTGTCGGTTAAACGGCCTGACTTGCGTTTCGCATAAAGATCCATCTGGCTGGTCAAAATGCGGTTACCGGCGTATATCAGCGAGAATTCGGCACCGGTAAGCCTTTTGAGTTTGTCGGCAAAGTCGCGGGGAATCCGCTGCGCAAAGATCACATGCTGCGGGAACTCTGTCTTAAGCTTGGTTATCATTGCCGAAGCGAATATCCATGGTTCTTCGCCGATTACATAAAGATTTACATTGAGCTGGGAATGGCACATGGCCGGAATGATTCTGGCGAGCGATTCGCTGGGTGGCGTGCCCTGTTCGAGCAACACTTCTGAACGATTCTTG
>CAZMWO010000624.1:0-2383 GCA_964569565.1 uncultured bacterium
AATTCTCTGAGAAAATACCGGGACGCTTCGTTGAGAATCAACAATAATACTCATCTGCTATCGCTGATGACTAATTCCGATCATCTGATTTATGGACGACTTGTTTTCAGCGATCGTGTCCTTCTCTGGGAAAATAATACCCTTGCGGCCTATTACATGTGCTCAGGGTTTAATATTCCCATCCGACTGGGAAATCGTCACCAACACCCGTGAACAGATCTCGCATGAAGACCCGGCATTGCTTAACATTGCCAGAGAAATTCTACAGAGCTCAAAGGTGGCGCATGAAATAGTTAAGGCATGGGAAGCTGTGCTTTCTCAGCCAAAGCGCGCCTGAGTCTTCCGTTCAGCTCTACAGGTGACTTGTCTGCAGGCCATGATAGCCGAGTTTCATGCCGTGTTTTTTGAACAGCTCACGTCGGAACAGCGGGTTATAGGCAAAATAGGTGGCCAGGCTCCATAGATCTTTGGCATTGGTCTTGAAATCCAGGGCGCGCCGGATGATGCTTACCGGATGGTTGAAGCTGCGCCGGGCCCGGAAACAGGCTTCGGTCAGTTCATCAGACGTCATGCGGGCAGGTTTGAAAACGGCATCGCCAAAATGGTAACGGTCATCGAGCCACCACTTGTCATAGAGCAGACGGTCGGCCGCCTTCATCTCGTAGTAAAGCGAGGTCGAAGGGTAGGGGCATAAGATGTTGAAGGCTGCGAAGCAGAATTTCTGATCGATGGCCCATTGCACAGTCTTCTGAATAGATTTGAGGTCGTCAGCGTCATACCCGATGAGGAACGCGGCCCAGAGCTGAAAGCCGACATCGCGGATCTTTTCGATTACCGGCGCATAACTCTCGAGGTTCATGTTGCAGTTCTTTTCCATCTGTTTGAGATTCTCAGGGTTGGTTGACTCAAAACCGACAACCAGGCCTGCACAACCGCTTCGTTTCATGAGATCCATCAATTCAGGGTCTTCGGTAAAGCTCAGGCTGGCCTGGCCGATCCAGCGCTTTTTTAGCGGTATCAGCTGTCTGAAGAGTTCTTTAGCCTGCTCAGGTTGCCCAATGATGTTGTCATCAACGAAGAACACAAATGGCGATTTCTGTCCGGCCAGTTCCCCGACAACCTCTTCAACCGGCCGGCAGCAATGCGTGCGTCGATAGAGCGTGCCGGTGGCGCAGAACCTGCAGTGATTCGGGCAGCCGCGACTGAACTGGGTCAGTCTTATCGGCAGGTAATTCTTGCCATCGAAAATATCCCAGCGCGTGCGCAAGCCCTGCAGACGGGGGGGAAAATGCCCTTCATATTTTTTCTGCAGCAATCCGGCCGCCAGATCGGCGATCATCTGCGGAAAAACCTCTTCAGCGTCACCGGTTAATATTGTGTCAGCGTGTTCTGCTGCCTCTTCAGGAATCATCGACACATGAAAGCCGCCGAGAGCGACTTTTACCCCTCTGGCTCTAAACCGTGCCGCAATCTCGTATGACCGTTTTGCCGTGTAAATTTCGACATTGATGCAGACAAGATCGGTCGGGTCAGAGTAGGGGATGCGCTCATACCGGTCATCGTAGAGCACACATTCGATATGCTCAGGCAACAGACCGGCCAGCACCGCGAAGGTAAGGGGTTCCATACGGCCACGGTCGAGATAGGGGCGCCCGCTGACCAGACCCATATTGGGTTTTATGAAGGTTATCTTCATATATTGTTTTCCCCGGAAATTGCGCATCCAGGCAGGCCCGGACGCAGGTCGGTTTTTCGGCTGATATCGGCGCGCGAAACCAGGTTGGTAGTGAGATACAGGCAAGCTTTAACAGGATCCGAAAAATTGGCGGAAAAGTCCATGCCGCGCCTGATCAGACTGCTGATACTGCTGAAACGTCGGCGGGCATTTCTGATCGAGCTGGCAAGTTCTTCGGGCGTCATTTTCTCAGGTCTGAATGCCGGAAAATCCCAGCGGAATTGGGGCGACATCCACCAGCGGTCGAACAACAACCGGCCAGATTGCTGCAGATGTCTGTAGGCAGGCGTACCCGGAAACGGATAGAGCATGTTGAAGTTGGCCATGAACAGGCGGCGACTTATTGCGAACTCAACCGTTTCATTGATTACATCAGGCGTGTCTTCGGGGTAACCAATGTCGCATAGACCATTATGCCTCTCTGCCGGTAGGCTTCGAGCAGTTGCGAGACATCTCCGACATTGAGGTTCCAGCTTTTGTTCATAACTTTCAGATTGCCGGCCCGCAGAGATTCAAGCCCGATTATTACTGCCTGACAGCCACTGGCCGCCATTTCGTCAAGAAAGCGCGGGTCGGCGGCCGAAGTTATGCTGGCCTGACTGGCCCATTTGAGGCCTAGCGGCCTGATGGCCTTAAACAGACGCAGGG
>CAZMWO010000625.1:0-412 GCA_964569565.1 uncultured bacterium
GTAGACCCTTTGGCCTTTTTGAGATTACCAAGATTCAACATTGTAAGGTCTCCTTACTTAACTTCGACCCAGCGTTGAACCTTGTCAAGCATTCCCAGGATCTGAGGAGTTGCAACTTGTTCAACTTCCTGCAGCATTCTGCGAAGCCCGAGGGCTCTGAGGGTCTGTCTTTGACGCTGGGTGGCGCCGATCATGCTTTTAATGAGTTTAATGGTTAATTTTTTGTCTGTCATGGTTTTGCTCCTTAGCCGTTAACGACCTGGCCCGGAGTGATGCCACGCTGTTTGGCCACGATATCGACACCGCGCATTTCGCGCAGGGCGTTCATGGTCGCTTTGGCCATGTTAACCGGGTTCTTCGAGCCGATGCGTTTTGACAGAACGTCTTTTACGCCAAGGGCTTCAAAGATGGC
>CAZMWO010000625.1:422-2367 GCA_964569565.1 uncultured bacterium
GATTTCCAGAACCGCACGCATCGCACCACCGGCGATAACACCAGTACCGGGAGCTGCCGGCTTGATGATGACCTGTGAGGAACCGAAACGGCCAAGATACGGGTGAGCGATGGTATCTTTATTCAGAGGAATCTGAACCATGCTCTTGCGGGCTTTGTCAAGACCTTTGCGCACTGCATCCGGAACAGCCTTGGCTTTACCGATAGCGATGCCGACCTTGCCCTTCTGATCGCCTACGCAGACCAGAACGGAGAAGCCAAAGTGTCGACCACCTTTAACGGTTTTGCTGACACGATTAACAGAAATAATTTTTTCGGTGTATTCGTTTTCTACTACCTGGTCACGCTGGCGACCACCACGGCGAAAACGAGGATTTCCCTGTTCGTTCATCTGAGCTTTCCTCCTAGAATTTCAAGCCAGCGGCTCTGGCGCCTTCGGCCAGTTCCTTGACGCGACCATGATACTTGTAACCGCCCTTGTCGAATACGACATTGGTTACACCTTTGGCAATCGCTCTTTCAGCCACTTTCTGGCCGATAGTTTTGGCACCGTTCTTGTTTCCGCCGGGTACGCTGCTGCGGATATCCTTGTCGAGAGAACTGGCCATGACAATGGTCTGACCGGTTTCGTCATCGATAACCTGAGCATAGATATGCTTCAGGCTGCGGAAAACGGCGAGCCTGGGCTTCTGAGCGGTACCGGACAAATAAAATCTGCTGCGCTCATGGCGCCGCTGACGCATTTCCTTTTTACCGTGTTTCATATTTTACCTTCCTTTACTGCCTTAAGCTGCAAGCTTCTTGCCGACCTTGATGCGCACGTTTTCGCCGAGGTATCTGATACCGGCGCCATCTTTATAGTGCTTGGGAGGTCGAATTTTTCTGATTTCAGAAGCGGTTTGACCGACAGCTTCCTTGTCAACGCCATTTACGAATACCTTATTGCCTTCGACCTTGAGGGTTACGTTGGCAGGAGCTTCATAAACTACCGGGTGTGAATACCCGATGTTGAACTGGACCTTGCTGTCGCCCTGATTCTGAGCTTTGTAACCAACGCCGATGATTTCGAGGCCCTTGGTAAAACCAGTGTGCACTCCGGTGATCATGTTGTTGATGAGAGCTCTGACCAGACCGAACTTGGCTCTGACAGGTTTGGAACTGTTTTCAGGAACGGTGCAGACGATTTTATCGTTTTCGTGCGCGATTTTGACTTCAGCCGGCATTTCTTTGCTGATCTGGCCTTTGGGGCCTTTGGCAGAAAAAACAGTGCCTTTGATGCTGATTTCAACACCTTTAGGTATAATTACAGGTTTTTTACCAATTCTTGACATGTCGTTTCCTCCAATTACCAGACGTGGCAGATAACTTCGCCGCCGACGCCGGCTTTGCGAGCTTCTTTATCTGTCAAAACGCCCTTGGAAGTGGTGAGAATCGAAATGCCGAGACCGCCGATAACCTTGAGGATCTCTTCCTTGCCCGAATACATTCTGCGACCGGGTTTGGAGATTCTCTTGATACCTTTAAGAATCTGACAATTCTTTTCACCATACTTCAGGAAAACTTTCAGATTGAATTTGTTCTGAAATTTATAATAACGGAAATCCCGGATGTAGCCTTCCTTTTTGAGGATCTTGGCAATTTCGATCTTCATTTTGGAAGAAGGCATTTCAACGCTTTCATGCTTAACCATGTTGGCATTCCGGATTCGAGTCAGCATATCTCCAACGGGATCTGTCATACTCATATGTAGCTCTCCTTTACCAACTTGATTTGGTGACACCGGGAATTCTGCCGATAGAGGCAAGATTCCTGAAGCAAATACGACACATCTGAAATTCTCTCATGTAACCACGCGGGCGACCACAGAGATGGCAGCGGTTATAAGTGCGGGTAGAGAATTTGGGAGTCTTCATCCACTTTTCAACAAGTGCTTTCTTAGCCATAAC
>CAZMWO010000626.1:0-2364 GCA_964569565.1 uncultured bacterium
GCAGCTTGCTATGATCTTCGATCGATTCCTGCCATGAGTTGTATTTGCGAAATTTGCCCTGCACGGTTACCATGCGGCCATTAATGTACTCTTTGGTTGGCATTGTAATCGAGCCTGCCGGGCCAGTTCCCTTGATTCCGAACAGGTTCTTGGCATCTCCGATGGCTGAAGAACCCCAGCCGGTTTCAAGCGCTGCCTGAGCCATGATTATCGAGGCCGGAACTCCGCTCTTCTTGCTGGCTTCACGCGCAACCGGGCCGAACAGCTTGGCGAATTCACTGGGAGCAAGTTTTCCGCCATTGTAGTTGGCAAGAGCGGCTTCTGCCTGGGCGGTATTGGTGGTGTTGGTAGTGTTCGTCGTGTTAGTTGTCTGATTGTTGGTTGTGTTTGTATTTGTCGTGGTGTTGTTCTGGCCTGCAATGTCTTCCTGGTTGGGGTTGGTTACGTTAACATTGGCCTGATTGGTAGCGTTTGTTTCGGCTGTGTTATTATTTGCAGTATTGTTGTTGTTAGCAGCCGTATTATTATTGTTGAACGCGTTCTGAAAAGTGTTTACGGCATCGCGTATGGCTGGCATGGCCTGCTGAACGCCATTAGCGACATTCTGGATAACGTTGAGTATCTGCTGCGCATCGCAGCCGGTCATGAAAAATGACGCGCACAGCATCAGAACCAGAGATAACATTTTGCATTTTTTCATAATAATTCTCCTGCCTTCAATGAATGAATTCTACAACTAATACGCGCAAGTTAAAAACAAAATAACAAAAAAAAATCAATACGCTGGAATCCAGATTCGGTCGTTGTATGCGGCCTCAAGTTCGCCAATGCTGTTTCCGGGGGCTTTGCCAGCTAATGCAGCTTCTTTGGCGACAGCTATGGCAACAGCCCTGCTGATTTGCTGTATGTTGGAAAAGCCTGGAAGCAGGGCGTTGCTGGCATCGGTTTTTTGCGTAAAACGAGAAAGCGCTGAGCTGGCGGCAAGCAACATCGAATCGGTCAGCCCGGTTGCCTGCGAAATCAGCATGCCAAGTCCTATACCAGGGAAAATGAGAGCGTTGTTGCACTGCGCAACGTTTATCTTGCGCCCCTGCCAGCTTACCGGAGCAAAGGGGCTGCCGGTGGCAATCAGTGCCCGGCCGTCTGTTGCTGCAAGTATGCGTTCGGGCGTAGCTTCTGCCTTTGAAGTAGGGTTAGACAGGGGCATAACGATCGGGTGCTCGCAGTTTTTCGCGATTTCTGAGAGTATATCATCAGTAAAGGCTCCGGTTTGCGCTGAACAGCCAATAAGCACGGTTGGTCTGGCGTTTTTGACAACATCGGCCAGATTTATGCGGCCAGGACTGTCGTTTACCCAGCCGGTCAATCTCTCTGCCGAAACTGCATACGGCCTCTGAAAAGGCATCATGTTCTGCGAGTTTTCGGTTAACAGGCCGTCGCGGTCGATCAGGTAGAAGCGCTGACGAGCCTGTGTAATGTCGATGTTTTCTGATTGCGCGAGCGCCAGACTGATCTGATCGGCTATGCCGCAGCCGGCAGTGCCTGCTCCAAATATGCAGAATCTGTGGCTCTCAGCCGGCAGGCCCGAGCGCGCGATTCCGGCCAGAACCGCAGCCAGGGCTACAGCCCCTGTTCCCTGTATATCGTCATTGAAAGACTGATGCGTCTCGCGGTAGCGGTCGAGCACGAGGCGGGCATTATCTCTGCCGAAGTCTTCCCAGTGCAGAAACGAGCGCGGAAAGCTCTTCTTGAACGCTGCGACAAATTCATCGATGAAGTCGAGGTATGCCTGCTCCTGAGCGCGTGGCTGGCGCAGGCCAAGGTAAAGCGGGTCGGCCAGCAGTTCTGCATTGTTGGTGCCGACATCCAGTTGAACCGGCAGGGTCCGGTGTGGGTTTATGCCGCCGCACAGCGTATATACCATGAGTTTGCCGATGGCAATGTTCAGCCCGCCGACGCCCCAGTCGCCGATGCCGAGTATGCCTTCACCGTCTGTCACTACTGCAATATCCAGTCGCACCGGGTCGATCTGTGCCAATATTTCATCGATGCGGCCACGGTCGCTCAGCGAGATGACAAGTCCGTTCTGCTGCATGAAATTGTGACTGAACTGTTTTACTGCATCACCAATGGTGGGCGTGTAGACTATCGGCAGCATCTCTTCAAGATGCCTGCTGACAAGGTAATAGAACAGGGTCATGTTAGTCGAAAACAGCTGGTTGAGAAAAAGGTTTTTCTCGAGATCGCCTTTAATCCCGGCATACTGCCGGTATGCTCTTGTTGCCTGTTCGTCGATGGTCTCGACGCGCGGCGGCACCAGCCCGATCAGGCCATATTTTTTTCTCTTAGCCTGCGTAAACGCGG
>CAZMWO010000627.1:0-2354 GCA_964569565.1 uncultured bacterium
GCGCGTCCGCGACAAAGTCCATATAATCGCCGGGCTTGATGCGCTTGAGCAGCAGCTGGTCTGAGGCCCGGTCGGGCATCTGCAGTCTGTTGCCAAGGACTGAGCCGGCCCATTCGAGCGCTTTGCGCATCTGGCCGCGAGAAACATCGCCGAAGACTGCGGCGCGCCTCGGAAAGCGGTTCTCGAACAGCAGTGCTATCGCAAGAATATATATGTGATACGGGTAGCCCTGTGTTTTGTCGTAAAAGACATTGGTGGCCATGGTTTCTATGTGGCTGGTATCTTTTTCGAGGCAGTAACGGTCGGTTGCCAGCTGCGCATAGATATCTGGCGCCGGCCCTCGCCGGCGGGGATGTTTGCGCGCGCGTTCGCGATAGTAGTCGAGGTCTTTGTGCAGAACGAATCTTTCTGCATGATTCAGCGTCGACAGGTCGCCACAGGTTCGCCAGCCGATGCCGCCGTCGCTGAGTTTGCGTTCTTCGGCATGTCTGGCGTATGTCCAGTTGGTGCCGGGAAAAGATTCCGAGTCGACGACAATGTCGCAGAACTCCCAGGCGTTCAGCAGCTGCAGGCTTTCGTCGTAAGCTTTCTGCCATGCGTCTTTTCTGATGCCTGTAGGGTCGAGGGCGAGTCCGATGAATATGCCCATATCTGTATCTCCTGACAACTGTATTTTATTTAGAATAAAATATTGTTATTTTTATTGTATAAAAGGATTTTGCTAATTTTATTGTAGTCAAAAAGATACAAAAAGTCAATGCCATGAGAGATGGCAAATTTAGTTGTGTATGCAATGTTGTATTTCGGGTCAGGTCGGCCAGAATTGATGCCGGGAGCGTATCTGGGATAAAATAAGACCAAAGATTGTGTAGAATGACGGAGAAGAGGATGGATTCTGCGACTACGCCCGCCTTCGCTGGCGCTTCGGAGCGGCCGAGATGCTCGTTTTTCAGGTAAGTCAGTGATTTGATGCTGCCCTGCTTCGCTCTGGCCCTGCTTCGCCTCATGAGCTACGCAGGGTAAACAGGCCGTGGTGTGCCCCTTGCAGGTGGCTGGAAAGCAGGTCTGTGCCGGAAGCAGGCCAGAGTCAGACAAGAACAGAGATTGGCGCGGATTATGCTTCAGGGCAGGTAAGGGATAGCATGATTTCTGCTGCCCAGGATGTCGGCTCTTTATACTGTCTGGTGAGTTTCCCTTCGGTTGCTCTGAAAAGAAGTTCGGGATCTGCTTCGCTGACCGAGTTGTCGTAAAAATAGGCTCGATCCAGCAAAGGTAAAGCCCGAATGCATAATGCGAGTGAACGGTAATACCTGCTGATAATCTTGGGGATCGGAACGTCATGACCGCCTTCCATGACCCGGAGGGCGACACGTTGGGCATTTATCGTCGGGTCAGAAGTGCAGACATAAAAGAATCTTATAAAAAATCCGGCATCTCTGGCCCGCTTTACGAAGTCGAGTTTCTCTGGCGATGAAAATACTGTTTCAAAAGCAAGGCTTCTTTTCTCAGAAAGGCATTTATCACGAATGATTTGTGCCTGATTCGCCGCCTTGATGACGGCCTCAGGAGAATTCCAATTGCCAAACTGCTGCTGGGCAATTATATCGGGATTGACGTATTCGCACCCCTGCATCCATTCATGTCTTAGCAATTTCTCAGTGATGGTCGTCTTGCCCGATCCGTTGGGACCGGCGACTATTATCAGCCGGGGTTTGAGGTCAAGCTCCATGCAATGCATCCTTGTTTCGCTGCTGCACGGCTTCTGCGATAATCGCCCTGAGCCTGGCGAAATGTCTGGTCAGAGTCTTTTCTTTCAGTTCTCTGGCGGATTGCCCGGCCTGCCTGATAAGTTCGGCAAGTTCCTGTTCGCCTTTTTCTTCGGTTCCCGGTAAGCTCATTATATCCTCCTTGTCGTGTTTGTCAGTATACATGAGCTGACCGCAAGCGGCAAGCCATGATTATAGTGATAGATTCTCACGCAGAGCCGCAGTGGCGCGGAGAAGAAGAGAAAAGCCATCCGCAGTCGCCCACAGGATGTGGGTGATACTCGGGCGCATCAGAATTAGGCTGCTCTTACGGCTTTAGCCGTTAGAGCAGCCTATCCCGCAGGGCTCCCCGGGGCGAAGCGCCCGGGTGATTACGCAGATGGCGCAGATTTTATTTAGAGTGGCCCTGCTTCGCCTCATGAGCTACGCAGGGTAAACAGGCCGGGGAAGATGGATTCTGCGACTGCGCCCGCCTGCGCTGGCGCTTCGGCGCGACAAGGTTTCAGGCGCATTTAGATTTGAGCCGGGAACCTTGGAGATCGTGAATAATTGTGTCTGAGCTGAAATCCTGGCCATTGGGCCAGCGGA